>DATGJU010000073.1:0-5441 GCA_035295045.1 Chthonomonadaceae bacterium | reverse complement strand
CTCAGCGGTCGACTGCTCCTTGATGACCACCAGGTCGCCCTCCATGATGTGGGCGTTGATCATCGAATCGCCGCGGACGCGCAGTGCGAACGCGGTCTTTACATTGTGGATCATCTCCTGCGGCACCGGAACGAGCGATTCGATGTTCTCGTGCGCGGTGATCGGCACGCCCGCCGCAATCGTGCCGACCAGCGGCACCATCGAAACATTGCGGTCCGGCGCGGTCGAGCCGGTCTTGCCGATGACGGTGATTGCGCGGGCCGTGTTGGCGCGCTTGATATATCCCTTGCGCTCGAGCGCGTCCAGATGGACGGTTACGCCGCGCAGGCTTGAGATTGCGAAATTGTTGCCGATTTCACGAATGCTCGGTGGATAGCCGTGATCGTTCACGTACTCCATGATGAAGCCGAGTATCCGCTCCTGCTTGTCGGTGAGCCCTCGCGTCATGTTGAAGCCTCCCTTAATATCCTGTCTACGCACTATCGTCTACTTTACACCCATCTAAGACCGCGTGTCAAGTGAATTGTACCGAATTTCTGTCGAATTTTGTTTACACGTGTCGGGGAGTGCGGGAAAGCGCTAACGAGCGGCGATATGGCGCGGCATCACCTCGCTCGACATTGACATGGACCATTCGCCGCGCTATAATAGGACATATGACTCCAACGCTCACCATTGTCGTGCCGGCCTATAACGAGGAGAAGCGGCTGGGCGCGACTCTGAAGCGCATGCTGGCCTACTTCGACGAACAGGGATGCTCCTTCGAGATCCTGGTCGTGGACGACGGCAGCTCAGACGGCACCGCCGGACTCGTCGAGACGATCGCGGCGTGCCGCAAGGAGGTCCGCCTCCTCTCCTACAAGCCCAACCACGGTAAGGGGTACGCTGTCCGCCAGGGGATGCTCGCCGGCCAGGGCGAGCGGCTGCTGTTGTCGGACGCCGACCTGGCGACGCCGATCGAAGAGGTCGAGAAGCTCAGCGCCCAGCTCGACGCGGGCTACGATATCGCGATCGGGTCCCGGGACGTCAAGGGATCTGAGCTTATGAAGCACCAGTCCTGGGTGCGGGAGATGGGCGGCAAGACGTTCAACAAGATGGTCCAGCTCATGGCCGTGCCTGGCATCCACGATACGCAGTGCGGTTTCAAGCTCTTTACGCGAAGCGCCGCCCAGAACGTGTTCAGCCGCTGCACCGTCGATCACTTCGCGTTCGACGTCGAAGTCTTGTATGTTGCGATGCGCGTTTTCGGCTATCGAATCGCGGAGACTCCGATTCGCTGGGCGCACCAGGAGGGCTCCAGCGTAGTCTTCTGGCGCGACGCATTCCGCATGACGAAGACGCTCCTCAAGATACGCCTGACCCGCTACCAGCCGCCCGCAGCCGCAGCCAACCTCAATCCTAGATGATCGATAGATGAACGCCGCCGAATATGAGCGGATGTACCGCCTCGAGGACTCGTACTGGTGGTTCGTGGCGCGCCACCGTCTGGTCGAGGCGCTGCTCCGGTCGCGCTACGGCCCGCCCGGCGCGCAGCAGGAGCCGCTCTACATCCTCGACGTGGGCTGCGGCACCGGCGCCATGTCGGCGCGCGTCGCGGGGTGGGGCCGCGTCGTTTCAGCCGACTACTCGCCGCTCGCGCTGCAGTTTTCGCGCCGCCGCGGCCTGGAGCATCTGGTCGGCGCCGACGCGATGCGGCTGCCCTTCGCCTCCGGCCGCTTCGACGTGATCGTCTGCATGGACGTGCTCGAGCACCTCTCCAACGACTGCGCGGCGCTCGCGGAGTTCAACCGCGTGCTGAAGCCTGGCGGGAGGCTCTTCGCCACCGTGCCCGCCTATCCGCACCTGTGGAGCGAGCACGACATCGCCCTCATGCACTACCGGCGCTACTTCCGCCGCGAGCTGCGCGAGCGCGCGGTCGCCGCGGGACTCACGATCGAGAAGCTCTCGCACACGATGACGATGCTCTACCCGGTCGTCGCCATGCAGCGGCGGCTGAACGCCTCCAGGCCGCCGCACGATCCGCCGCAGGCCGCCATGCCGCTCGTCCCCGGGCCGGTGAACGGCGCCCTGATCGGCCTGCTGGCGGCGGAAAACGCGATGGCTCGCCGCGTGGACTTCCCCTTCGGCGTTACGATCGTCTGCGTCGCGCGCAAGCCGGATTAGCGTCCGTCATCGTCGTCATCGTCCTTGCGGCGCGAGCTGCCTTTGTCGTCGTCATCGTCGTCATCATCGTCGTTGCGGCTGGACCCACGCGACCCGCCGCTTGATCTCTTATCGTCGTCATCGCCATCGTCGTCGCGATTCGAGCCACGCGACCCGCCGCTTGAGCTCTTATCGTCGTCATCGTCATCGTCGTCGCGATTCGAGCCGCGAGCGCCGCCCCGTGCGCTGCCGTCGTCCTCATCATCGTCGTCCGATGACTTGCCGCGGCCCCGGTTATCGTCGTCGTCATCGTCATCGCTTCTCGACTGGCCGCCTCGCGCGCCCCCGCTGCGCCCGCCTCCGTTGTCGTCGTCGTCGTCCGACGATGCGCCCCGCCCGCCGCCCTGCGCCTGTTGGCGTTGGCCGAGGAGGCCCTGGACCTGATTGATCAGCGGTCCGGGGTCGAATCCCGTGTGGCCCTGCGCATCGGCATGATTCTGGATCATGTCGGTAAGCGTGCTGGTGTTCAGGTTGCCCTGGCCCGCGGCGCTGCTGATCTGGTGCAGCAGCGCGGAGGGATCGAAGCCCGTGCCCTGCTGGTCCGTGTGGTTCATCACGGCGTTCTTGACCTGGTTAAGCAGGAAGTCCTGTATTCCGCTCATGGTTGTCTCCAATCGGCCGTTCGCGGCCCCATGTCTCGATCGCCTGGCGTGAGGCGATGCCCGTACGGGCGGTCCCGCGGGCGCGCCACAGAGTTCGACGGCGCGTCCGGTTTCCCTCTTGCGCGGCGCGGCGGCCGCAAGTTTAGTTACTTCCGCGGCACCGGCAGCTCGACGAACGACTGCCGGCCGGGGTCATGGTAGACCGTCTCGTACGCGATTGCGGTCTGCGTGGCAGTCAGGCGCTCCTCTCCCGTGTTCAGGCAGCGCGCGTAGAGCGGAAAGCAGGAGGAGGCGACGACGAGCCGGAGCCGGTGGCCCTTGCGAAACACGCATCCCGCGGCGGCAAGGTCGATGGTCACGGGCACGGCCTCACCCGGCTTCATGGCGGCCGGACTGCGGACCGACCGGCGGTAGCGAGCCGTCGAGATCCCGTGCGCGATCAGCGTGGCGTCGCCGCCCGGGCCGACGTCGAGCAGCGCCGCGAACCAGTCGGCGGTGGGCGCGGAGGATCCCGCGGCGAGACGCACGACGACCGGTCCTGCAATCGTAACGTCTGCCTCCAGCGGTGCGGAGTCGTAGTCGAGGGAGTCCGCCGTTGCGCCTGGATACGCGCGCGTGCCGGAGATCGGCCCCGGCTGCAGCCACGCCGGCTGAAACGGCGCTGCCGGGTCGTACGCGAACGTGTCTGGCGTCTCCGGCTCGGCGGGCGCCGCGGCGTCAAGCGCGGCGCCGCTGCGCAAATACCATCGCGCGGATCGGCCGGCGCGCGGCGGCCAGGCGTCGAAGTCGCGCCATCTCTCTTCGCCGCGCATGAATATCCGGGCCGCCGGCTCGTGAGCGGCGGGACCAGCCGGCTGCCGCAGCCATCGATCGAACCAGGCTAGCTCGATCTCCATAAGGTCGAACGCGCTCTCGGCGCCGGCGTCCGCGCCGCCGCTCCACGGGCCGACGCCGGGCGTCGCCGGCCATGGGCCGCAGATCAGCCGCTGGTTCTTGTGGCCGGAGTCCGTCATGGCGGAATAGTTGCGGAGCGTGCCGGCGAGGTTCGGGTCGAGCCAGCCGCAGACGTGCAGGGCGGGCAGGTCGGGAACTGCGCGGATCCGCTCGGTAGGGACCGCTGCACGCCAGGCCGGATCGCCCGCCGGATGCGCGATCAGCGCCTGGAACGCCTCGAGCGGATAGCCGTAGATGCGCCGGTCCAGCTCCGACACCGGGATTGCAAGCAGCGATTCCGGCGAAGGCGGCGGCGCGAACGGCCGGCTTATCCGAACCCCCGTGCGGCGCGCCCAGGCGAGATCGTCGTACAGCGCCAGGACTCCCGATCGGTACGGGCCGGCGACCGGCGGGTCGGACGGCGCGCCGACTGGTACAATGCACTTCAGATGGGCGTTGCCCTGGCACGCCGCGGCCCACTGCGTGAACGCCTGGTAGCCGCCGCCCGTCATACCGATCCGCCCGTTCGACCAGCGCTGGTGCGCGCACCATTCGAGCGTATCGGCCCCGTCCGGCCCCTCGTCGAGATAGGGCCGCCAGGTGCCGCCGGAATCGTACCGGCCCCGTACGTCCTGCGCCACGTATATGAATCCGCGGCGGGCGAACGCGGCCGCCTCGAACGCGTATCGCCTGCCGTCGGGGGTGCGTTGGAGCACCACCGGAAAGCGGCCGGGCGCATCCGGCCGAAACACGTCCGCGGCAAGCGTCACGCCGTCGCGCATCGGAACGCGAACGCCGCGCTCGACGGTGACCGCGTAGTCCGATGGCGCCGCCGCGCCGGTGAGCTCACTCGCGAACGCGTCTTCGCAGCCCTCCCGCACCGTCGCCAGCGCCCGCGCCGGAACCCGATAGAGCAGGGGCCGGCCGTCGGCATCGGTTACGATTTCGGCATCGACGCTTGCGGTGGCAGTCGGAACCGCGGCATCGTAGCGGAGGAGCAGTTCGGGCCGGCCGCGTACCGTGCGGACGCAGGATCCGGCGGCCGAAAGTGCTGCCAGGCCGAACTGCGCACCCCTTGCGCCCACGTCGTTGGTGGTCACCACGCTGAACGTCTGGACGCCGCCCGCGCGTCGGTCGTAGGCCGCCAGGAGCAGGCCGAGCTGCTCGGGCGCGAGCGAGGAGAATGGAAAGAGGTTGGCCGGCGAATCGATCCGGCGCGGCGGCCCCGCCGGTCCGCCCGGGGGCGTCTGCGAAAAAAGCGTGCCGGACGGCGTTATAGCGAGCCGGAAGCTGCCGGACAGGGCGCTCGTCTCGAAGCCAATCATGCCGCCCGCCGCAGCGTGCACGGTGATCAGGGCCGAGCGCCGGTCCGCGGCTCGCACGTCGGTCACGCGGGAGGTCGACCCACCGGTACCGTCGGTGCTGAACGTATCCGTCGCGATTTCGACGCCGCCGAGCCGGATATGGAACACGCCGGAGTCAGCGGGAAGCTTCGCCTCGCGAGCCGCCCCCGCGCGTCCCACGACGGTGGGAGCGCAGACCAGCAGAGCCAGCGCGGCCAGGGTTGCGGCGCGCCGGAGCGGGCGTAAGCAGCGCGCGGCCGGCGTTGTTGTCACTTTGCCAGGTCGCCGAAGCCTTCGCGCACGCAGACGTACTTCTGCGCGGGGACGCGCCATACCAGGACGTGCCGGTCCTTGTCGGTGA
>DATGJU010000072.1:0-19433 GCA_035295045.1 Chthonomonadaceae bacterium | reverse complement strand
ACGGCAGCGTCACGGTCCCTTGCCGCCTGCAGCAGCCCGGCCGAAGCGCGCCGGTTGTTCAGGATTCCCAGGATCGTCGCCGCCGCTTCGCGCCGATGCGGATCGGAGTCGCGCAGCAGTGCGACCAGCGCCGGCACGTCCGACTTCGCGCTCAGCGAGGCGAGCGCCCGGAGCGCCTGCTTGCGCACGGACTCGACCGGATCGCCGAGCGCGCCCACGAGCGCGCCGTACGCCGGCCGGCAGGCGGCCTTGCCGCCCTTCGCCTGTACCTCTTTCGCCAGCGCCTCGGCGGCGTCGGCCCGCGCCGCCACGCTGGGCGATTGCAGCGCCGCCGCCAAGTCGTGCACCCGATCCGCCCCCGCCGAAATGGCGAGCAGCAGCATCGCGACCGCGCAGCCGGCTCGCCAAAGTCCGGGCGCGCCGCGCGGCACGTGCGCGTCCGAAAGCGCCGCCACGCGCCCGCGTGCGGAGCAAATCACGCCATCGGATCGTGCCGCATCGGCGATCGGTCCCGCCCTTTGTTGGATCCGCTGCACGCACGCCTGGGTGCCGGAACGACTCGGACGCTGAAGCCGTGTCGTCCTCAGTGCATCTCCTTGTCGCCGTAGAGCGTCTGGATATAGGAGATCTGCCCGATGTGGTATGTTACGTTCCAGTAGTTCATGAACATCATCTCGGCGACGCTGGATGGCTTGTCGCTCCACGGGATGGTGACGGTGATATCGAGGTCGGCGTCAGGTACGGCCAAAATAGCCTGGTCGAGCGCCGCAGAGTTCGCCTGGAGCGCCGCGATCGCCCTGTCCGCCGTATCCAATCCTGCCATCGCTCGCCCGTACTGCTCGCCGAAATCGGCGGGAAACGCACGCTCGTTCAGCACGCTTGTAGCCAGACCGCAGATCACCGCGCACTCTTTGAGCTGATCGAGAGCGCTGCGGCCCGCGTCCAGTGGCTGCCAGTCTGCCTTATCAGCCGGCATCGCACGCACGTTGCGGATCAGGGCCTCGACGCATTGCCCGTTCACCTTCGCGGCGAGCTGTTGTATCGTCGGCATTTCACGCGCACTCCTTCCATTACGTCCAAAGATTTACAGCCGTTCGTCTATGAGCCGATTCACTTCCTTCGGGTCGGCCTTGCCCTGCGACGCGCGCATCACCTGGCCTACCAGGTACGCCTTCTTCTGCACGAGGCCCTTTTCCTTGATTTCCGCGACGACTTTGGAGTTCTCCGCGAACACCTGGTCCACAATCGCGATCACTGCGCCCTCGTCCCGAATCGTCTTCCAGCCGCGCGCCTCGATAATCGCGTCCGGCTTGTCTCCCGTTGCGTACATCTCTTCCAGCAGCGCCTTTGCGATCTTGCCGCTGATGGTGCCGTCGGCGATGCGCCGGATCATTCCGGCAAGACCGGCCGCCGGCACGGGGCATTCGCCGATCTCCCGACTCTCGGCGTTCAGTAGGTGCGCGAGGTCGCCCATGACCCAGTTCGCCGCCGCCTTCGGATCGCCGCAGCTCTGCCCGGCCTCCTCAAAGTAGTCCGCAAGCGCCCGCGTCTCTGTGAGGAAGGCGGCGTCGTATTCCGAGAGCCCGTAGTCGGTGACGAAGCGCTGGCGCCGCGCGTCGGGCAGCTCCGGCACGTCCTCCCGCACGCGCGCGATCCAATCATCGGTGATGTGCAGCGGCACGAGGTCCGGCTCCGGGAAGTAGCGATACTCCTGCTCGACCTCCTTGGACCGCTGCGAGTAGGTCGCCTGCCGCGCCTCGCTCCAGCCGCGGGTTTCCTGAACCACGCGCTCGCCGCTCTCCAGCAGCTCGGCCTGCCGCTCGACCTCGTATTCGATTCCGCGGTGCACGGCGCGGAACGAATTGAGATTCTTCAGCTCGGTCTTGGTCCCGAAGTCGCTCGAGCCGGTCGGCCTAATGGAGACGTTCGGCTCGGCGCGCAGCGATCCCTCCTCCATCTTGCCGTCGCAAACGCCGATGAACGTGAGGATGGCGCGCAGCTTCACCACGTAGGAGCGGGCCTCTTCGGCCGAGCGGATGTCCGGCGGGAATTCGGTCACGATCTCCATGAGCGGTACGCCGCTTCGATTGAGGTCGATAAAGCTCTCACGGGCGGCGCCGGGCGCGTGGAACAGCTTTCCCGTGTCCTCCTCCAGGTGTACGCGCCGAATACGGACGCGCCTGACATTGCCACCGGACTCGATATCCAGCCAGCCGTTGACTCCGATGGGAACGTCGTACTCGCTGATCTGGTAGCCCTTTGGCAGGTCGGGATAGAAGTAGTTCTTCCGGTCGAATTTGGCGTGCGGGTTGATCTCGCAGTTGAGGGCCAGCGCAGTCCGCATTACGTGCTCGACCGCCTTTCGATTCATCACCGGCAGCGCGCCCGGCATGCCCATGCAGACCGGACAGCAGCGCGTATTGGGCTCGCCGCCAAACGCATTGCGGCAGCCGCAGAACAGCTTGCTCTCCGTCAACAGCTCGGCGTGGCACTCCATACCAATTACAGTTTCGTACTCCGGCATCGCTCTCTCCGGCATCGGCTCGTCCCGACGTCGGGCCGGCCTATAGTGCGGGCGGTTTCAGGCCCCAATGCGCGGCGGCCTCGTAGGCGGCGGCAGCGCGGAACAGCGCGGGCTCGTCGAACGGCCTTGCGATCAGCTGAAGGCCCACCGGCAGGCCGTCGGACAATCCGCACGGCAGCGAGATGCCCGGCAGGCCCGCTAAGTTCACGGGGATGGTGCAGATGTCGGCGCGCTTCATCGCCACGGGATCGGCCTTCTCGCCGATCTTGAAGGCGACCGTCGGCGAGGTCGGCGTAACGAGGAGGTCAAACCTCTCGAACGCCTGGTCGAATTCGCGCCGGACCAGCGTACGCACCTGCTGCGCGCGCTTGTAATAGGCATCGTAGTAGCCCGCCGATAAGGCGTACGTCCCTATCATGATACGCTGCTTCACTTCGGCGCCGAAGCCCTCGTCCCGGCTCTTTTCCGTAAGGCCCACGTGCCCGGCAAGTTCAGCGCTTCGCAGACCGTACTTCACGCCGTCGAATCGCGCCAGATTGCTGCTCGCCTCGGCCGGCGCGATGATGTAGTATGCCGCCAGCGCATACTCGGTGCTCGGCAGCGAGCACTCCTCCGCCGATGCCCCGAGATCCGCAAGCAGGTCCACAGCTGCACGGACGCGCGCTGCGACGCCCGGCTCGACGCCCGCCTCGAAATACTCCCGCGGCACGCCGATCCGGAACCCCTTTATGCCGCCATCGATGTCGAGCGGCGGGACGGGCAGCTCGGCCGAAGTCGAGTCCAGCGGATCGTGGCCCGTGATCGCCTGGAACAGCAGCGCGCAGTCCTCTACCGTCTTGCCGAGCGGCCCGACCTGGTCCAGCGACGAGGCGTAGGCGATCAGCCCATAGCGACTCACGCGGCCATAGGTCGGCTTCATCCCCACCACGCCGCACAGCGCGGCCGGCTGTCGGATCGACCCCCCGGTATCAGACCCAAGCGCGCCCAGCGCTTCGCGCGCAGCTACGGCTGCCGCCGAGCCGCCGGACGATCCGCCGGGCACGCGATCAAGGTCCCAGGGATTTCGCGACGTGTGGAAGCCGGAGTTCTCCGTCGACGAGCCCATTGCGAACTCGTCCAGGTTCGTCTTACCTACCAGGACCGTGCCGGCCCCGCGCAGCCGTGCGACCACCGTGGCATCGTATGGCGGCACGAAGTTGTAAAGGATCCGGGACCCGGCGGTCGTCTTCACGCCCGCCGTGCAGAGGTTGTCCTTCAACACAACCGGCACCCCTGCCAGCGGCGGCAGGGAGTCGCCGCCGGACCTCCGCGCGTCGATGGCATCGGCAGAGGCGAGTGCGTCCTCCTCCGTAACCGTCAGGAGCGCGCGCACGCCTTCGTCGACGCGGCGGATCCGTGCAATGGCCGCCTGCGCCAGCTCGCGGGCCGAGAACTCCCCGCTCGCGACCCCCAGCCGCGCCGCGCGTATCGTCAGGTCCATCAGGTCGGGCATTACTGGTTCCTGGTAGCTGGTGGTCGGTAGTCGGCTGCTGGCTGAACGCATCCTCCAGCTACCAGCTACCGACGACCAGCTACTGCTCCAAAACGCGAGGCACGACGATGCAGCCGTTGCGGCTCTCCGGGGCGTTAGCGAGCGCCTGCTCGCGCGCCAGGGACGGCCGGACGGCGTCGTCGCGCAGGACATTTACGAGTGGAATCGGGTGCGAGGTCGGCTCGACGCCGGTAACGTCGACCGATTGCAGGATTTCGAACTGCTTCAGAAGGTCGTTGATTTGGACCGCCTGCGCGTCCAGCTCGGTGTCGGTCAACTCCAGGCGCGCGAGCAGGGCGACCTTGCGGACTTCGTCGCGAGATAGCGCCATCGAGCCATGCCTTGCCAGGTGCCGGCTCTTTAGCCAGGCGCCGCAGTCTTAATACTCTTGATCAAGCCAGAGGCAAGAGTATAGCACCTCCGTCTGCATCTGGCAAGGAGTCGCAGGCGCCGAAGTTGCGCGTTCGCCACCGGGTTCGCGCCGGAGCTACTTCCTCCCGGCCTGCGCGTCCACTGTGGCCGGTGTCGTCAGCAGATCTTCCAGCTCGCGCGGCGGTGTGGGCGGAGGGGCCGCAGCGCCCATTGTGGCGCGCAACACAACGGGCGCCGCTCCCAGCCGCGGCGTTTGGGGCACGGGCGGTGGGGGCAGCCGCCGCAGGCGATCGAGCGCGGTCATTCCCTGCGCATCGCGCTGATCCGCCTGGGCGCCACACTTGAGCAGAAGGCGCACTGCGGAGATCGCCTGCTGCCGGTCGGCGCTCCACACGGCGTACATCAGCGGCGTGGCTCCGCGTTTGTCGGTCGCGTTCACGTCCGCGCCTGCGGCGACCAGCGGCTCGATAGACTGCGCGCCCTGCTGGCTGGCGATCATTAGCGGCGTCGCACCGAACCGGTTCCGGGCATCCACCTCCGCGCCGTGCGCGATCAGCAGCTTAACGAGCGACGGCTCAGCGACCGCGGCGTGGAGCGCCGTGGAGCCGCGTACGTCGACGGCGCGCGCGTCGGCGCCGGCCGCCAGCATCTGCCTCACGATCTCGAACCAGGGCTTTGCAGAGTCCGGCGGCGGCGGCGGAGCAACGTCCGGCCGGGCGACCATGAAGTGGCGGAGCCGGCGCGGAGGGGGCGGTGCCGAGGCCTGCGGACCTGCGGTAGCCGCAACGCCAGACAGCCTAGGTCGGAACGATCCGAGCGGCGTCGGCGCGACGGCGCGGATCTTTCCGGCCTCTTCGATCGGCGGCGGCAGGCCGCCATCCGCCGCGGCGCCCACGGCTGCCGCGAGCGGCGTCTGGATCGGCTTTCCGGGAACATTCGGGCAGCAGCCGTGCGACAGCAGCATCCGAACGAGCGGTACGTTGCGCGTGCTGATCGCCGCGACAAGAAGCGGCATGCGCGCCGTCGGCTTTATGGGTCCTGGCGTGGGCAGCCAGCCGGCCGTCGTAGTCAGAGAGTACATGTCGCCGGGCATCGTAGCGCGCTTCTGATCCGCGTTTACATCGACGCCCTGCTGCAGCAGATACTCGACGGCCGGGACATTGTGCGTCCAGGCGGCGCCGAGAAGCGCGTCCGGCCCCTCGAGCGCGCGCTGATCCGGCGTCAGTATATGCTCCCAACAGCGCCGCAGCAGCTTCAAGTCGCCGCGCATTACGATCCATGTCAGCGGCTCATCACCTGGCTGCCTGTGCAGATCCGCCGGGTCGCCGCCCCGGTCGAGCAGCGCGACCACGGCGTTGGCCGCCCGGTAGCGCGCGCCAGATGCCAGTGGGGTTTCGTGCGCGTTGTCCAGCGCGCGCAGGCTCGCGCCCCGGTCGACCAGCAGGCGCACCACGTCCGGCGCGTCGGCTCGGGCCGCTCGATGCAGCGGCGTCTGGCCGTACATGTCACGGGCCGAGACGTTAGCGCCGTTGTCGAGCAGCATCCGGACCCACGCCGTCCGCCGAGAGCCGGCGGCCAGGTGCAGCGGCGTCTCAGCGCGCGAATTGACGGCGTCCACCCAGGCGCCGTGGCGAATCAGTGAGGATCCGATTTCGGGGGAGCATCCCGCGATTACCGCGCCGGCAAGAAGCGCGCTGCCGTCTTCATGGCGGTAGTTGGGATCGGCGCCATGGTCCATGAGGGCGTTGACGATCTCGACATCATTATCGGCGATCGCCTTTTCCAGCAGGGACATCGGCGCGACGCGGAGCTGCTGCAGCGGCCGACCGGCCACGGCCCGCTCGTCGCCGCCGATCTTATGCTCTCGAAGGAAGTCCTGCGCCTGCTCCACGATGCCGGCGGAGTCGGAGTCGCGCACCGTGGCGCGAGCGTCTGCTCCGTGCTTCAGAAGCTCGCGCACCCGGTCCGGCCGCCGCGCCTCGACGGCGTTCTGCAGCTCTGCGCGCTCGCCGGCCCGCCAGATGAAGAGCCAGTAGCCGCCGGCAAGAAACGCCAGCAGGCCGACGATGACCCTCCGCCGGACAATTGCGCTCTTTGCGGGCGCCTTCCTGGGCAATGCCGGTTTCCCGCTCACGTCCCCTCCCGTGTTCGCGTTACGTCTTTAGGAACTGGTCCAGAATGAACATCTCCAGACCCTCGTAATCGAGCGTGTCGACGTAGCCCTGCCACTCCACGCGATCGATCCCTGCCGAGAGCGCAACGAGCCGCTCAAATGTCGCCTTGCTGTTCGCAAGGTGCTTCCATGCGATCTCGGCGGGCTGGGTTCGCATCGCCTTCACGTCCAGCCCGACCACTTCGCCGTTCGCGCCGTAGTCGTTGCGAGCGAGCACGTCCACCTGGTTGAACGCGCGACGCAGGTCCACGGAGCCGAACGATTTGTCCTGGTCGTACTTCAGGCCATTCTGATCATTCAGGTGGACGCCCCAGAGCTTGTTGTGCCAGAGCGCGTAGGCCATCTCGTCCGACGGGTCCAGGCCGAGCAAGATGCAGTGCGCCGACTCTATCAGTACGCCCGTCCGCGCGGGATCGATGGTCCGTCCGCAGAGCGCCAGCATGTGGCCCGTACTCGGCAGGTACATCAGGTCCATTGGCTCGTTCGGCTTCATCTCCCCGAGAATGCGGATCTTCGGATCATAGCTGAGGATCGCATTACAGTAATCGAGGATTCGGTCGAACGCGACCAGCGGGTTCTTCGACTCGCGGATGTATGTCCCCTCGCGCGCCGGCCAAAGCACGAGCCGATCCGTACCAAGCATGTTCGCGATGTCGATCGACCGCTTCGCCCGGTCCAGGGCCGCCTCCCGCGACGCGGCGCTGTTCGCCGTGATCCCGCCGTCCGCGAAGCGCGGGTCCTCCCAGAGGCGCGGCGCCACGAATTCGACCGTGAGCCCGTGATCATCGCAAATCCGCTTCAGCGTTCGGCACGCCGATTCCGTCTCCGCGGCCGGCACTTCCATCGGTACGGCGTCATCGTCGTGAAGCTGGATGTAGGTAAAGCCCAGTCGCTGCAGGATCGCGCACTTCTCCGAGAACTCCCGCTCGGCACGCACGGGCGGTCCGAACGGATCGGCGCCGGGATGCAGGTTCCAAACGCCCGCCGAAAACTGAAACTGTGTATTCATGACGTCATCGTCCCCTGGATGAATTGGCTGGTCGGGCAGCAGGCAGTGCCGCGCCGCAATCGCACGCCCGCTCAGCATTGGGGACTATGTTAGACACCGGCGCGAAATGCCCTGCGCAACGCCTGCTAATCCGAGAACGAATTACCGCACCAGCTGCCCGCGCTCAGCCCGGCGCGCCTCCCTTGCGCGGCGTAAGGATATGAGAGGGATCGCGCGGAATATCTCCCGCGGCTTCGACTCACACGGCCACGGAGAGGAACCCCTGTCAGATGAACGACCTGCTGCGATCCGGGGCGGCTCGCCTCGGGCTTTGCGCCTTGACCGCCTCCATAGTCTCCATCCCAGCCGCGGCGCAGTTCCAGCGCAACCTCTATCAGCCCGCGGACGCGGACCGCGCCGCCCTGAAGGAAGCCTGCGAGCACTTGCGGCGCGAAGTGGCGGACCTGCGGGACCGGTCCAGCGCAACGGGAAAGCCCGCCGCAACTCTGCTGCCTGACGTCGAGATCTACCTCGACGCGGCGTCGCGGAACCTGGAACAAAATCTATTCTTCTCGAAACGGAACTTCGACGACGCAAAGACCTGCCTGGCCGACGGCGAAACGCGCGCATCCGCTCTGGCGGCCGGCTCGGCCCCTTGGATGCGCCAGACCGGCGTCGTGACGCTCGGCTACCGCTCGAAGATCGACGGCTCCGCCCAGCCCTACCAGGTCTACGTTCCCCAGGACTACGACTTCGACCACCCGTCAGCGCGCCGGCTGGACCTTTTCCTGCACGGGCGCGGCGGGAACCTGAACGAGATCGCCTTCATCCGCTCGACCGGCTGGGTGCGGGGGAACTTCGGACCGACAACGCCCGCCTCCATCGCGCTGCAGCCGTACGGACGCGGAAACAACGGCTGGCGATTCTGTGGCGAGACCGACGTGTACGAGGCGCTCGCCGACTGCCGCCGCCGCTACGCAACGGACCCCAACCAAACCTCCTTGCGAGGCTTCTCGATGGGCGGCCACGGCGTCTTCACCATCGGTCTGCACGATCCCGGCGAGTGGGCCGTCATCAGCCCGGGCGCCGGATTTGTCGATACGGTCCGGTATCTGAATCTGAAAAAGGCGCTGCCGGATTGGCAGCAGTCGTTGCTCCATCTATACGACGCTGTGGACGTCGCGGCGAACGCAAAGGACGTGCCGATGATCGAGTACGTCGGCGATCTTGACGATAAGCTGCCGCAGTATCGGCTCATGGACGCCGCGCTCAAGCGTGAGAACGCGCCCTTTGACGAGATCATCGCGGCCAACACGCCGCATCGCTACGAGGCCGGCTCGCTCCTGTCGATCCTTGCAAAAATGGCGCCGTATCGCCGCAACCCGGAAGCTCCGGTCGACTTCGTAACGTATACGCTCCGCTACCCGAGGTGCCGCTGGGTAACACTCACTGGCCTGGAGAGACACTGGACTCGCAGCTCGGTGCGCGCGGAGGCCCTCGATAAGGAAATACAGGTTTCTACCAGCCATGTCACTTCGCTGGTACTCACGCCTGCCATTCTTCGGGCAGGCGGCGTCCGCGCGGTCGTCATCGACGGCCAAACGGTCCCTGTTCCGACGATAACGGCGGTAACCGCCCTCGCGCTCGAAAAGCGCGGCGACCGGTGGCGGCTCGGCGCGCCGACCGGCCTGCGCAAGCAGCCGGGCCTTGAAGGACCGATCGACGATGCGCTATTCGGACCTCTTGTCGCCGTCGCCGGCACCGGGACGCCCTGGAACGCGCCGGCAGACGCCTGGGCGAAGCTGGAGCTCCAGCGCTTCCGCGAATGCTGGGGCCGGTACTTCCGCGCCACACTGCCGGAGACGACGGACGCCAGGGTTACCGCCGCCGACGTGCGCGATCGGTCGCTCTATCTCTTCGGCGATCCCGGCTCGAACGCCGTCCTGCGCCGCGTATTACCCAAGCTCCCGCTCAAATGGAGCCGCGACACGATCACGATCAAGGGTAAGAGCTTCTCGGCGAAGGATCACCTCCCGCTGCTCGTCTTCCCCAACCCTGAGAATCCCGCCCGCTACGTCGTGATCGATACCGGCATGACCTTCAGCCGCGCCGATCAGGAGGGCAGCAACGCCCAGCAGTACCCGCACCTGCCGGACTACGCCGTAATCAAGATCGATCCCGCCACATTCACGGATGATCGGACCCGCGATGCCGAGCTGGCAGGCTTCTTCGATGAGTCCTGGCGATGAGGACCAAGCCCTCTGGCGTCAGACAGCGTCGCTCGCGAACAAGGATATCTGCCCGAACTGTATTCGAATGCTTGCGCGCCTTCGCTCTAGTATTGGTACTTGGCTTGGCATCAATACCGACTGCGCAGGGCCATCGGCAGGTGCGCGTAAAAGCTCCTCTCCTATTGGTCCACTACATGCCGTGGTTTGAGGCGAAGCCGTTTGACGGCGCCTGGGGCTGGCACTGGACCATGAACCGTTTCAAGCCCGACGAGGAGGTGGCTGGCCGCCGCCAGATCGCCTCGCACTACTATCCGCTGATCGGACCCTACGCTTCCGACGATCCCGCCGTTCTGGAGTACCACACGCTCCTGATGAAGGTGGCCGGCATCGACGGCGTGGTCGTCGATTGGTACGGCAGAACCAGCTACTTCGATTACGGCATCATCCACCTGAACACGGAGAAGCTGGCGCCGTTTCTGCGAAAGACGGGCTTGAAGTTCGCCGTCTGCTATGAGGATCAGTCGGTCGCGCAGATGATCAAGGGTAACGCGCTGCCCGTACCGGACCCGACCGCCTACGCGCGCGACCTGTTCCGCTGGCTGGGCGCGAGCTGGTTTCGCGATCCGGACTACGCCAGAGTGGACGGGCGCCCACTCTTCGTAGTGTTCGGGCCGCAGTACTTCAAGGACGAGGCGTGGTCCGCACTGTTCGAGGGCATCTCGCCCCGGCCACTCTACCTTTCACTTCATAATCGCAGGGGGCCGGCCGATGGCGCCTTCGACTGGCCGCTCCCCGCGCCCGACCGCGGGCTGAAGGCCGTGGACGAGTTCTACGCCAAATCGAAAGATTGGCCCATCGCAATGCCCGTCGTTTTTCCGCGCTTCCACGACATATACCGGGAGGCCGGCGTGCATGAGTTGTATGGCTCGATCGAAGACAACGGTGGCAAGACGTTCACAACGCTGCTCAAGCGCGCGATGGAGAGCAAGGCGCCGGTCGTGCAGATCGCCACGTGGAACGACTGGGGCGAAGGCACAAACGTTGAACCTTCCGTCGAATTCGGCTACCGCGACCTGGAGGCGATCCAGGCGGCGCGCCGAAAGGCCCTCGGGACTGCCTTCAGCTACTCCGCCGCCGATCTGCGAATCCCGCTGGAGATCTACCAGCTGCGCAAGCGCGCCAAGATCGACTCCGGCGCCACGTCAGAGCTGGGTCTGGCGGCGGCTGCCCTCATTCGCGGAGACGTGACGGCCGCCCGCGCAGTCGTGCGTCGCCTCGGCGCGAAACCGCAGTGACGCTGCGCGTGGCAACTAAAGCCGCGAAGCCGGTGCACGTGGCTCCAGCAGACCCCTCATATACTCGAGAAAATGAAAGGGCTCCTCGGCCTAACCGGAGCCGCCGGGCCGTATTTGCGGCCCGGCGGCTCGCACCTACTTGGCGCTCTTCTCCTTCGCAGGCTTGGCCTCGCTCACCACCGCCTGCTCCGCGGCGGGCGCCTGCGCGGCCAACGCCTCCTTCAGCGCGGCGACGAACGCGGGGTTCTCGGCAAGCGATCGTGCGACGCGGTCGGCCGTTTCCTGCGTCACGGGCTTGCCCTCCTCGCCGGCAATCCGCGCGAGCGCCGGCTGGATGAACGCGCCGACCTGAGACAGCAGGCTGCCCACCGCGTCCGCGCCGCCCGGCCTGGCGGCCTGCCCGTTGGCGCCCGCGCCGTTCGCAACGTGCCCATTCGTCGCCGGCAGGCCGGTTCCGGACGGTCCGTTCACGAATCCCTCGATCATGGACCGCACTCCGAAGCCCTTCGCCATATTGTCCATCATCGTCGTTGCCGTCTCCGGGGTACCGTAGAGCGTCATGTGGCCGTTCGAGAGGAAGTTTGCCAGGGCGCGCGCAAACTCGACCTGCACGTCGCGTCCCGCCTGGATGCTGAGGCGCTGCACTTCGAGCTGGATGCCCGCCTCCGCGAACTCCTGCCGGTTTTCGAGCTGCTGCCGCTCGACCGCAACCTTGGCCTGCTCGACGTTCACCTGCTCGCGCGCCACGTCGACGGCAACCATCTGCTGCGCCTTCTCGCCGCGCGCCACCATCTCCTTGGCCTGCGCATCGGCCTCCGCGAGCTGCCGCTTTGCCGCCGATTGGTTTTCCGCCGATTCGAGGTCTGCCTGCGCCTGCTTCACCCGGCTATAGGCCTCCACGTCCGCGGTCGTCTGCTGCCGCAGCTTGCTCTGCTCGATCTCCTGTCGCGCCGCAATCAGCTTCTTGCTCGCCTCGCGGTCCGCTTCGGCAAGCTGTGTCACGGTCGTAACCTGCTGGCTGGCCTTCTCGCGGTCGGCCTGAGCAAGATATGCGCTCTGCTCCGCCTTCGCACGCGCCGACTCCTGCTCCGCAACCGCAATCTGCTTCAGCCGCTCGGCGACGGCAACGCTTTTGTCACGCTCGACAGCCGCCATCTGGACCTGCTGCTCCTTCGCGATCTGCGCAGACTGGACCGCCTGCTCCTGCAGCGCCCGCGCCACCTCGATCGCCTGCTGCCGCGCAATCTCCTGGCTCTGCGTCTGCTTATCCTTCTCGATCTTCGCCAGCTCGATCTGCCGCTGCTGCGTGATAACGGCCTCCTGCGCCTCGCGCTCCTTGTCCGCGCGCACCTTGGCGATCTCCGTCGCCTGCGATGCCTCGGCTTCGGCCTGCTGGCGCTCCAGCTCCAGGATCTGCTGGCGCGTCTCTACGTCCTTCAGCTTGCGCGCCCGCTCCGCAGTCCGGTCCAGGCTATTGCGCTCGACTGCCGCCGCCGCCGTGATCTCGGTGATCTTCTTCTTGCCTTGCGCGTCGAACACGTTGTTGTCGCTCAGCTCGCCCGGATCGGTCTGGTCCAACTCGGAGATAGTGACCGACTCCAGAAGCAGACCGTTCGCCTCCAGGTCCGCCTTTACGTGCTCCTTGACCTTCTCGGCGAACTCGTCGCGCTTTGTGTGGATCTCGAACAGGTCCATTTGCGAGGCGATCGCGCGCAGCGCCGAAACCAGCTTTTCGCTCACCAGCGCCTCGACCGCCTCGGCATTCACGCTGCTCTCACCGAGACTCCGGGCCGCGTTCAGGATGTGCTCCTCGTCCGCCTGAACGCGGATGTAGAACTGTGCAAGCACGTTCGCGCGAAGATTGTCGCGCGTTATCAGCGCGTTCTGGCCGCGCGGGTTCACGCCAAGCTTCATCGTCCGCAGATTGATCTCAAGCATTCTGTGGAGGATCGGCACCACCATCGCGCCGCCGTCCAGCACCACTTTGTTGCCGCCGCGGCCCGTCCGTACAAACGCCATATCGGCGGCAGTCCGCTTATAAAACGACATGTAGGCCATCATGCCGCCGGCGAACATCAGTACAATTCCTCCCGCCGAGACGCCGACCTGCGCCGGCACCGGCAGGCCGAGCCAGTGGCCGAATATACCAACCAGGATCATTACAAGGCCTACCAATGCGATAAAGAATCCCATCTCACACGCTCCCTTTAGAGGTTTCTCGACTCAGGCCGCGCGCCGTTGCGCTTGAGGGCCGGTCGATGGATTCACACAGATTTCGGAATCGGCGCACAAGCGCCCTGCGGCTGTCGCTAATCCGGCGTCTCTTCCACCAGCAGACAGCCGCGCGCATCGCAATCGACGACGATCGCCTTCCGGCCGCGCTCTATCGGAGGGTGTCCGGGCGCCACGCGACAGCTCTCATCGTGCAGCGAGCCGTAGTCGTCGTACACCATAATTCGCCCGCCCGATTCGGTGACTGGGAACGCCACGCTGCCTTTCAGGCCGTACAGCGCGCTGCGCGAGACGGCGGCCGTCTCCTCTTCTGGCATCAATCGCGCGATCAGTTCCGCAACAAGCCGGCCGCCGAGCGCACCGCTAACGGCGGCCACTCCCATTACCGGCAGCACCTGAATCACCGTGGGATCTGCGACGCCCTTGAGCATCTGCTGCGCTGCAAGGCAACCAGCCAGGCCCCATACCAGGAAGAACGCCTGGAGCACCATCGCCAGCGGCGCCTTGCCAATGCCCAGTACTGCGAAGAGAATGTTCGTGTGCTCCGCGCCCCGGCCGTGCGGTTTGCCGCCCGCGTGCCGCGCGCTGCCGTGCGCGGCATGGCCGTGCGCGCCGACGGCTCCGTGCCCGGGAGCTACCGCCGGAGGCGCGTGAGCACCGCCCACGCCGCCGTGAACCTGGGCGTGCCCGTGACCGCCGTGGCCGCCGCGGTGGTGTCCCAGCCGCAGCGAGGACGCCAGCAGCAGGAAGGCCGAAACACACAGCGGCACCAGGAAAATTAGGTAGTGCCAGTGCAGGAGCTGAACAGGACCCAACGCTCTGCCCTCCCCATCAAGATAATCGCTACAACGGTCATTTCGCCATTCCCGCTAGCTACTACTCCCGGAGAACGGATGCCGATTTGAAATATTTCTTGCATCCGGGTGGCAAATAACGCAACTACATGCACAATTGCGCGCCGTCGCTCCAACGGCGTAGCGGAACGCGGTTCGCGCGCCTGCGACACGCTTTCCGCACGCACACCTGAATTGCGCGATTGACCGCGATTGCGCGTTAGTGTATAATGGGTAAGAACTAGTTTTAGGAGTCGTCCGGGCCGCACCGCGCCGATCGCTCGCCGCGCTCCTGCCCGCCTGCCGCATCACCGCGCACGGGACACCGTCCTTCCGCCAAAGCGGGACCAGTGTTCGGCCGGAAGGGGCAAACCCCGGCGCTCCTCCTTCCCTGCCGCTGACTGCCGCCCTCGCGCGGCCGTCAATCGCAGGGCAGCGGATCGGGACTACCGCCGCGGTCCGACCAGAGGTGTACAACTTAATCAGGAGATCTATCGCATGAGTTTCGACGAACTCCCGCCGGACTCGGAGCCGCCCCACAACAGGACGGACAACACTCCGGAGTCCGCGCAGGAAGCGTCTGTACAGGATGCGCCGCCCTCCGACAAAACGCGCCGACGTCGCGCGACCGGAACGGGGACCGACGCAGCATCCACCGAACCCACGGCGGAGCCAAAGCCTCCGAGAACCCGCAGAACCCGCGCAGCACAGCCGGCCGTCGAAGCCCCCGCGCCCCCGACAGAGGCCGACTCCGCGACTCCAACGGTCACGCGCCGCCGCAACGCCAGGCCGGCTGCGGAACCGGCCGTCCAGCCGCCGGCAAGCCAGGAGGCCGCGGCCGAGTCTTCGGCGCCGCCGGCACGCCGGTCCCGCCGCGTGAAGAAGGCGGACGCGCCCGATGCGGTCCCCGCTGCCGAGGCCCCAGCTCCCTCCGCCACCGAACCGGAGTCTCCCGCCCCTCGCTCCCGCTCCCGCAAGCGAACCCCGGTCGGCCCGAAGGCTACGGTAGAGGCCCGCCCACCGGAGGCGCCGTATCCAGCCGAGAGTCCGGAGGCGCGGACCGCCGATGTTCCTACCGATGAATCCACCACGCCCGCCAGGCCGAGGACGCGCGGCCGCTCGCGTTCCAAGCGCGCCGTTCCGGGGCCGGAAGCGGCGGCGCCCGCGCCCGAAGCCGAGACCAGAACCGAGCCTTCGGAGGCTGCGGCCGCGGGCGAGGCGCCGTCCGGCCGAACGCGCAGCCGGCGCGGCCGGGGGCGCGGTAAGCGCGAAGCGACTCGCGGCGAAGCGGAGTTGCCGGAGACGACTGTCGCCGAGCCAGTCGCGATTGTTACGCCGCCGCGAATTATCGATCGCACCGTCGGCGCGCACCTGATAGATCGGAACGGCACGCCGCAGATCGTTATCGACAACGTGGCCTTTCCGCCGCTGCTGTTCTTTGGCAACGTTGAAGAGCCGGCAGGAAAGCAGCGCGTCCTCTCGGAGATTCGCCGCGCGGCCCGAGCCGGGATCCACCTTCACTCCACGCTGGTGGAGCTGCCATGTCCACTCTCCGAGGCGACACAGGCGCTCGACGAGATAGATCGGGCCGTACGGGCCATCCTCGACGCCGATCCCGACGGTTTCGTAATACCGAGAATCGTGTTCGTGCCGGCTCGCGGCTGGAAGCGCGAGTATCCGACCGACATCGCGACCTACACAGACGGGCCGGCCAGCGATCCGTCCCTTACCAGCGAGCGATTCTGGCGCGAGGCCGAGCACTCCCTGGAGGCGCTGGTCCGCCACTTGCGCGACTTTGAATGGGGCGGCCGCGTGTTCGGCTACCACCTGGAGCGAGGGGAGTGGTTCCAGCCGGCGGACCGGGGCTACGATCGCAGCATGGCGAACCGCGAGGCATTCCGCGACTGGCTGCGCACGAAGTATAAGAACAACCTGGTCGCCCTTCGCGCGGCCTGGTACGACGCCGACGTCCAGTTCCACACGGCGGAGATTCCGCCCGTGGTCGCAAAGCCCAACCCGCAGCGCGCCTTCTTCGAGACGCGCCGCGAGCGCAGCAGCATAGACTTCTTCGCGTTCACTTCCGAGAGCACCGCCGATCGCCTCGGGAGACTGGCGACCGCCCTCAAGCGCGCGGCTGACGATCGGGCGATCGTCAGCGTCTGTTACGGCTACACCTTCGAGTTCGGGCACGGCTTCAGCGGACACCTCGATCTCGGCCGCCTGTTGGAGTGCCCCGACGTCGACCTGATCTGTGGGCCGCCCTCCTACCGTGACCGGGCTCCCGGCGGCGCCGCATCGATGCCGGCGCCATACGATTCAGTGCGCCTCCACGGAAAGTTGTGGCTCTCCGAAGACGACACGAAGACGTACCTCGCCCCCGCGGAGCAGGACCCGGAGGACTTCAATCCGCGCCTCTCCGATCGCTATCAGACGGACCAGTCCTACGCCCGGGCGATAGGCCGGGCGCTCGCGACGCGTACGGGCCTCGGGTTCATGGACCTCTGGGGCGAGGGCTGGCTGGATGACGACGGACTATGGGATCGATTCGACTCCTTCCGAAGCAACTATGCGCTTGCACTGGCCGACAGCGAGCCACGGAGACCTGCGGACGTGATCGTCCTCGTGGACGAGAAGAGCCTGCTGCACATCCAGCGCGGCGAAGAGTTCTTCCGCCAGATTGCCGGCGGCAACCGCGAGCTGCTGCAGCGGTCCGGCGTCCAGTACGAGACCTATCTGCAAAGCGACCTGCTCGATCCCGAATTTCCGACAGGCGCCAGACTGTACCTCTTCCTCAATCCGTACCGGATCACGTCGGAACAGCGCGCAGCCATCGCCGAGAAGCTGCAGGGCGGCGGCAAGACGCTCGCGTGGATGTTTGCGCCCGGCTCGTGCGAGGAGCGCCCGCAGATCGGGGGCGCGATGGAGGAGAGCGCGAGCGGCGCCATCGGCCTCACGCTCCGCCAGCAGGAGTGGAATTCGGAGATCGGCTCCAGGATCGTCGATACGCGCCATACGATCACCGAGAGGCTCAATCCGCGCGAATTCGGAGTCCGCGAGCGGCTCAACCCATCGTTCTATGTCGAGGACCCGGACGCGACCGTCCTGGCCGACTATCATGGCTCCGGCCTGCCCTCCATCGCAGTCAAACAGTGCGGGGGCTGGCAAAGCGTCTTCGTTGGCGAGCCGGTCTTGAACTGGGACCTGCTGCGCGGTATCTGCAAGTTCGCCGGCGTGCACCTCTGGACCGGCGGCGAGGACGTGGCCTGCATCGGCCAGGGCTGGGTCACGGTCCACGGAAACCGCGACGGCCACCGCGCGGTCCGCTTCCCGGAGCCGACCGCCGTCTACGACGTGACGGACCGGCGGCTCGTCGCCGAAGGGCTGCGCGAGCATCGATTCTTCCTCAAGTCCGGCGCGACGCGAACGCTCTGCATCGGTACGTTGGACCGCTTCCGGGCGCTGGGATTTCCCAACCTGAACGTGCCGCCCGATCTGCAGCAGCCTTCGAGTGACGTTCTGGAATCGATTGAGCCGCAGGAGGCGCCGCGGAGGCCCGAGCCGCCGCAGGCGCCAGCATCGCCGCCTGCGCCGGCTGCGGCAATCACCGCGGACATGGAGACCCTGCAGGCCGTATCAAGTATGGACCTGAGCCAGATTGAAGGCCTGGAGCTGCCCGAGGTACCGGATACGGAGCGCGCCGGCGCGCCCGCGGCGGCGTCCGACGGCTCCGGAGCGGACGCGGAGGCGCGGCTTGCCGCACTGCTCCCGGATGCCGAGATGCTGCCGGCAGGCCGGCGCCGCAGACGGCGGGGTGGCCGCGGTCGCGGGCGCCGTCGCGGCGAGGAGGCGAACGGCGCCGCCGAGCCGAACGCCGTGGATGGAGCTGCAGGGGGAAACGGGGCCGCGCCGGCGGCGCTCGCCCATTCGCATGACGGCGACGACCTGGATACTGACCAGGGTGGGACTGTCGTCGCTGCAGCAGGCGACGAAGATCAGGACGAATGAGCAGGGAGCCGGTTGCTCCGAAGCAGATGATCGCCTTCAAGATCGGGGCGAGGGCGCGCAAGTTCCTTATCGAAGGCTGTCCCGTCGAGGGTTACGAAGTACTGGCGACCGCCCTCGCCGAGTCGGCCGCGACGGACTTGGAGCTGAACGCAATGCTCCAGACTGAGATGCAGAAGTTCGAGCGGCGCCTTGCGAACGCGGCGGACGAAGAGTAATCGCCGGCACTGGCGGCCGTCCGGGGCGCGGCATGGCCGTATTATCGCCGGCCAGGAGCGCATTGAGCAAGAAAGCGAGGTCGAACCATCATGCCGAGAATGAACCCGGCCTTTCATAGTGGCCTTGTCGCCGTGCGCAAGGCAGCGGCGGCTCGGTTCGGACGCGAAACGGCGCGCCGAGGCTGCCTGTGTGCGTCCGTCAGCGCGATCGCCATACTGTGCGCGGCCGCCGGCCCCGCCGGAGCCAGCGCGGCCCGAGCCGGCGGTCCGACCGCCGATCTGCTTGCGCCGGCATCTCACGCCCGTCTTGCCGGCGCGCCCGCGAAGCCGGCGGTGGAGCTCAAGCGCGACGTCGCTGCGATCATCAAGCAGTCGACCGAGACTTACGCGAAGATGAAGAGCTACAAGCACACCGCGAAGTGGACGGACACCGAGATGGAGGTCTCGTCGGGCCGCGAGGTGCACGAGTCGCTCGACTTCACGCTGGCGCTCGACCGGCCG
Source organism: Chthonomonadaceae bacterium (assembly GCA_035295045.1). Classification (GTDB taxonomy): domain Bacteria; phylum Armatimonadota; class Chthonomonadetes; order Chthonomonadales; family Chthonomonadaceae; genus DATGJU01. The sequence continues at coordinate 533 of DATGJU010000072.1, read as the reverse complement.
AATCGATTCGCCTACAAGTTGGACACCGCGTCGACAATCTTCCCCGCGGTCGCCGCATACTGCGACGGCAAGACCTTCATCAACTTCAAGGAAAAGAAGGAACCGACGCCCTACAAGCAGTTTATCAAGACCGCGGCGCCCGCAGCGTACAAGGGCATCAACATCGTGGACGACGTCGAGTTCCAGCCGCTCGGCACCTATATCGTCGCGCTGATGCTTCAGGGCGACGCGCTGGCGGACAAGGATGTGCGGGCCGCGCTCGAAGCGGCCGTTGTGAAGGCGCCCGTCACCGAGAACGGCAAGAAGTGGTACGTGCTCGAGATGCCATTCGGTCAGGACAAGTCGCCAGTCCTGCTCTATATCGGCGCGGACGACCATCTGATCGGCAAGTCGGTGCTGAAGTCTGCTTCCACCAGGAACGGCACCTCCATCAAGATCACCGAGGTGATCGAGGGCATCAAGATTGACAAGCCCATCGAACCCGCGACTTTCCAGTACGCCCTGCCGTCGGATGCATCCGAGGTGAAGCACTT
>DATGJU010000071.1:0-4076 GCA_035295045.1 Chthonomonadaceae bacterium | reverse complement strand
CGGCATCCGGCACGGCGGCGACCGTGTTACCGGCTCGCGAGTCGAAGCGGCCGGTCGTCGCGGCGCCGCCGGCGCCAAGCGTGTTCTCCCACGAGAGCGCGACGCTCGCCTGCGCCTCGCCGCCCGAGAGGTTCGTCAGCCGGACAATGAACGCCGCCGCCGGGAAGGAGGAGTTGCGGAGGTCGTGCGGGATGAGCGGCGAGAAGGCGCGGACAGAGACCTGAACCGGCAGCGCCAAATCCTGATAGGCCAGCTTGGCTACGGGAAAGAGACCGCTGTAGTCGACCCCGGATATCGCCGGCAGCCCGTACGCGTTCTTGAGTGCGAGAACGCGGCCGACGGGCCTGCCCGCCGCGGCGGCGCGCACGGCAAGAAAGCAACCTGGCAGGTCGCCGGACGGGTAGGCCCAGTTATTGTTGTACGTGGCGGCGGAGATCGCTCCGTCGGTCATAACCTGGAACGTGCCCGCCCCGATGCCGCCGAGCGGAACGCCGGATGCGAGCCGCCGCGAATGCACGACGCCGGTGATCGGGTCGACGGGGGAGGAATCGCCCGCAGGGGGTGGCGCCGCTCCGGCGGATGCGCAGAAGGTGGCCGAAGAGAGCAGGAGCGCGGCGATGCAGATCGTGAGCCGCAGGGCGCGCGGAAGTCCGGGACGGCGCGTCGGCGAAAGCCGCGTGCGAGCCACGCGGCTACCGGGCCTTCCTGGTCTCGGAGGGCAGCGAAAGGTAGAGGACCGCCCAGCGGCTGGCGTCCACGAATCCAAGTCTCCGGTAGACCTTGCCGGCGATCGGGTTTTCATAGAAGAGGCACGGCGACTTTCCGTCACGCTGCAGGTCTGCTGCAAGGAGAGCTGTACACGCCGCGGCGTAGCCCTTGCCACGCGCCGACGGCAGCGTGTAGACGCCGCCGATCAGCCCGGCGTCTCGGCCCTCGACGTTGAGCAGGGCACAGCTTGCGATGCGGCCGGGGCGGCTGCCGAGCGGAGGCTCTTCGACGACGAAGACACGCCTGCTTGCCAGCTTCTCCGCGACGTTTGACCTGCTGCGATACATGGTTCCGGCGCCGGAGTAGAACTCCGTAAGCATGGCGATGTCGGCGCTGGTGGCCCGGCGCGCCATCGAGAGCTGGTCGATGGACGGCTGGGCAGGGGATCGCAGCGTCAGGAAGTAGCTGTCCTCCCAGTCGGAGGGAGTATACCGCCGCAGCATCGCCTGGATGCCTGCCACGACCTCGACCGATCCTCGGACGCCGGCAAGGTTGCCCTCCGAATCGATCAGGCGGGAGAACGCGCGGGCGCAGGAGCCGTCGGCGTCCACCGCGACTGCCGTATTGCCGTAGCGCAGAAGGACGCCGGCCAGCTGGCCCTGATCGAAGGCGCCCCATGCGCGCACGATCGGGCCACGGAAGCCGAAGGCGTCGATGTTCAGGCGGGCGGTGAGCGTCCGCATCGGCATCCTGCGGCAGAGCTCCTGGAACGCCGGCGCGTCCGAATCGCACAGTGGCCGCACGGCGGCGCCCTCCCGGTCTGTCGGCCGCGGATAAGCCAGGTTCGGCATGCTGACGTCCATGGGTCGGACTATTCGACGTCTCGCGCGTCGAGTCCTTGCGAGGCAGGAGTATCCACGGGCCGGACAGAACTTGGCTCTATGATTCCCCGGCTGACGACGCTCCCCGGCGCGCTGCAGATCGAGGCATGGGGCGAACCGTTCGCAACCTACGCCACGCACGGCGTACCCGGGTTCGGACCGCTGTTTGGAAGCGGACGCCGCGCGGTGACGCAGGTCCGCGGTCCCGGCGGGAGGTCCGTGTGGATCGGACTCGCGGGCGTCGCCGGTGAAATCTTTGGCGCGCCGGACGCGCGCGACGCCATCGCCGGCACGTTCGCGACAGAGGACCTGACCGTCCGGCGGGGCGCGCAGTCGATCGGTTTCCGTCACGTGCTTCGCTGGGTGAGTGCGGATGGGACGCCGGCGCTCCGCGAGACGCGGACCGTCCGGGCGGCCGCCGGCCCATCCGCGGGCGTCCTGCTCGACATCGAATGCGAGCTGTCGCCCCTCGACGACGCGCCGCTCCTGCTCGGCGGCTCCGATTTCGGTCCGCTCTGCCTCCGGCTCGCGCCCGCTATGCTGCCGGACGCCAGCGGCCAGCTCCGAAACAGTGCCGACGATTTTGGCCCCGAGGCGATTTCCAGCGGCATCGCGGCCTGGTGCGCAGGCACAGGCGTCGTGGACGGAGAGACGATGGGGATAGCCGTGCTCGACCACCCCGACAATCCGTTGCACCCGTGTCCCTGGACCGCGACCACCGATGGTCTTCTCTCGCCGGCGCCGTTGCGTGGCCGGACTTTGACGGTCGAGGCGGGCCGGACGCTGCGGTTCAGCTATCGAATCATCGTGCACGCCGGATATGTCGAGGCCGGATGGGTGGACGCCCGACTCCAGGACTGGATTCACGGCCGCGCATAGTCCCGTTAGCGCTGCCCGGAGGACGGCGTGCCGCTTCTTGAAGTCGAAAACCTGACGACAGAGTTCCGGTCTCGCGGGGCGGTCGTGCACGCAGTACGGGGCGTCAGCTTCCACGTGGAGCGTGGTGAAACCCTCGGCGTGGTCGGCGAATCGGGCTCGGGCAAGAGCGTAACGGCGCTCTCCATCATGGGCCTGGTGCCCAGTCCGCCCGGCCGCGTAACCGGCGGATCGGTCCGCCTCGACGGCAAGGACCTGCTTGCGGCCACGCCTCGCGAGCTGCAGGGGATCCGCGGCGCGCGCATGGCCATGGTGTTTCAGGACCCGTTCACCTGCCTCAACCCCACAATGACCCTCGGCGCGCAGATCGAAGAGCCTATCTTGCTGCACACGGGCGCCAGCCGGGCCGAGGCGCGATCGCAAGCGCTCGCTCTCCTCCAGTCGGTCCGCATCCCCTCGCCGCACCTACGCTACCGGCAGTATCCGCATGAGATATCCGGTGGCCAGCGGCAGAGGGTCATGATCGCTATGGCGTTCGCCTGCAGGTCCCAGCTGCTCATCGCGGACGAGCCGACCACCGCCCTCGATGTGACGGTCCAGGCGCAGATCCTCGCTCTCATGGCGGAATTGCGCCGCGAGACGAATACGGGCATTCTCCTCATAACCCACGACATGGGCGTCGTAGCAGAGTCCTGCGATCGCGTCCTGGTCATGTACGCGGGGCGGATCGTCGAGAGCGGATCGGTATCCCAGGTGCTCGGAGCGCCGAAACACCCGTATACCCAGGGCCTTCTCGCCGCCATTCCAGACGTCGCGGAAACCCGGCGCCGCCTCGCATCCATCCCCGGCCAGCCGCCCGATCTCGCCGCACTGCCTCCCGGCTGCCCGTTTGCTCCACGCTGCCCCAGCGTTATGCCGCAAATCTGCACGGCGCGCGAGCCAGGCCCGGCAGAGCCCCTACCGGGCCAGCACGTCCGCTGCTACCTCTACGGGGAGGGAGCATGAGCGGATCGCCCATTGCGGAGCAGCCCCGGCTGAGTGTCCGCGGGCTGGTAAAGCACTTCCCCGTATCACGCCGCGAGGGAATTCGCACAGTTCGCGAAGTGGTCCGTGCGGTCGATGGGATCGACCTGGACCTGGCGCGCGGTGAAACGCTGGGCCTCGTAGGGGAGAGCGGATGCGGCAAGAGCACCGCGGCCCGCACGATCCTGCGGCTCATCGAGCCCACGGCCGGCAGCGTCCGGCTCGAAGGAGAGGACTTCCTGGCGCTCCGTGGCGAGGAGCTTCGAACTCGCCGCCGCGGCCTCGGCATCGTCTTCCAGGACCCCTATGCCGCGCTCGACCCGCGAATGCTGATCGGGGATGTGGTCGCCGAGCCGCTTCTTGCGCACGGCATCGCGAAATCGCGGTCGGACGGCTGGGAGGGCGCGCGGCGGCTGCTGAGGACGGTCGGTCTCGACCCGGAGTTCGTCGCCCGCTATGCGCACGAGTTCAGCGGCGGCCAGCGCCAGCGGATCGGGATCGCCAGGGCGATCGCCACAGACCCCGGAGTGCTGATCCTGGACGAGCCGATCTCGGCGCTAGACCTGTCCATCCGCGCGCAGATCCTCA
>DATGJU010000070.1:0-6837 GCA_035295045.1 Chthonomonadaceae bacterium | reverse complement strand
CCGGATCTATCTCCATGGCCGGCGTAAGCGTGGGCACGCAGTCTTCGGCCGAGAGCTGCTCTGCCGCGATCCGCGCCATCTGGCGCGTGAAGTCCGGCAGGTTGTCGCGGTCGATCGCGAGGCCCGCCGCCATCGCGTGGCCGCCGTACTCGGTCAGAAGGTCCTTGCAGGCGTCGATCGCGTTGAAGACGTTGAAGCCCGGAATACTGCGCGCGGAGCCCTTCCCGATGCCGGTCTCGCCGATGGCGATGACGACGCAGGGACGGTTGGTGCGCTGGACGATCCGGCTGGCGACCAGGCCGACGATCCCGGGCGACCAGTTCTCGCTGGAGACCACGAGGCAGCGCGCGTCGGTAATGTCTTGCTGCGCCAGCATCTCCGCGGCCTCGTCCTGCGCGCGTTTCATGTCCTCCTTGCGCTGCGCGTTCAGCTCGTTCAGCCGCCTCGCGAGGGCGCCGGCATCCTCCACGTCCTTCGTGACGAGCAGGTCGAGGGCGTATTGTGTCTCGTCGATGCGGCTCGCGGAGTTGAGGCGCGGCCCGATGCCGAAGCCGATGTCGTAGGTGGTCAGCGGCCTGCCGCCGACGCCGGAGACCTCGATGAGCGCCTGAAGGCCGGGCTTCCGCGTATTGCGCAGGGCTTCGAGGCCGTGCCGGACAAGGATCCGGTTCTCGCCGACGAGCGGCATCACGTCGGTGATGGTGCCGATCGCCGCCAGCTCGAGGAAGCCGCGCCGGAAGCCGTCCCGGTTCTTGCCGAGGGCTGTGGTCAGCGCCTCGCACAACTTGAAGGCGACGCCCGCGCCCGCGAGATCGCGGAAAGGGTAGCGCGAATCGTGCCGGTGCGGGTTGACGACGGCCACCGCGCGCGGCAGCGAGCCGTCGACGTTGGGCGTGTGGTGGTCCGTGACGATGACATCGATGCCGTAGGAGCGCGCGCGCTCGACCTCGTCGCAGCGCTGGATTCCGCAGTCCGTCGTGATGATTAGGCCGACGCCGGCGGCCCGGCACTCGTCCACGAAGCCGACGCGCATATCGTAGCCGTCGCGGCGCCGGTGCGGCACGAAGACGTCGACGCTTGCGCCGAGCGCGGCCAGACAGCGGGCCCAGATTGCGGCGCTCGTTACGCCGTCGCTGTCGTAGTCGCCGTGGATACGGATCTTCTCGTTCGCGGCTAGCGCCTGCTTTATGCGCTGGCAGGCCGCCTCCGCGTCCGGCAGCAGAAACGGGTCGTGCAGGCGGTCGAGCGACGGGTCCAGGAACAGCTCGGCATCCTCGACCGTGGCGATCCCTCGCTGAACCAGGAGGCGGGCGACGACCGGGTGCAGATCGAGCTCACGGACGAGCGCCTCCTCGACGGCGGGATCCTCGCCGAGGATGCGCCAGCGCTTCGGCTGGTGGGACCGGCTCATTGGGCGCCGCCTCCCTGGCGCGCGCGCCCCTGCAATGCGCCCCGCTGCCCCCCGATTCCGGGGGAACCTGCGCCCTGCACTGCGCTGGGTTCGCCCCCCTGTAATGCGCCCCCCTGCGCCGTGCGGGCGTCGCCTCCCTGGTTCGCCGATTCGGCAGATGTGCCCCCCTGCCCCCCAATCTTGGGGGGGTCCGATGCTTGCGCGGGGGCGGTTTCAGCGAGGATATCCGCGATGAGGCCGGCGGCGTTGCCGTCGCCGTAGGGGTTGACGGCGCGGGCCATTTTGGCGTGGAACGCGGCATCTCTGAGCAGGCGGCTTGCGCTTTCGACGATCCTGCCGGTCTCCGCGCCGATGAGGAGCGCCGTGCCTGCCTCGATGCCCTCCGGCCGCTCCGTGGTCTCGCGCAGCACCAGAATCGGGACGCCGAACGTGGGCGCCTCCTCCTGGACGCCCCCGCTATCGGTAAGGATCAGCGTGGCGCGCTGCATCAGCTTGACGAACGGGACGTAGTCCGGCGGCTCGATGAGGTGGACACGCGGCATGCCCTGCAGCACGCCGACGAGCGTGTCCCGGACGACCGGATTGCGGTGGAGCGCGACCACGATCTCGCAGTCGTTGAAGTCGTGGGCGATGGTGGCGAGCGCGGCGGCGATCTGCGCCATCGGACGGCCCCAGTTCTCGCGCCGGTGCGCCGTGACTAGGATCAGCCGGCGGCCGCTCGCAAGCACGCGCTCGATCTCCGGATCGTCGAACGTGTAGGGAGCCGCGGCGACGGAGCGGAGCGCGTCGATGCTGGTATTGCCAGTGACGTAGACGCGGTTCGCCCGGATGCCCTCGGCGAGCAGATTGCCGCGGGCCCAGTCGGTGGGCGCGAAGTGCCATGAGGCGAGCTCGCTGGCGAGCCGGCGGTTCATCTCCTCCGGGAACGGATCGTAGATGGCGCCGGTCCGCAGGCCCGCCTCGACGTGGCCGAAGGCGATCTTCTGGTAGAAGGCGGCCAAACCCGCGGCGAAGGTGGTCGTGGTATCGCCCTGGGCCAGGCAGACATCGGCGGGGTTGTCGCGGAACCAGACGTCCAGTCCGGCGAGCGATCGGGTTGTGATGTCGGTGAGCGTCTGGCCGTGCTGCATGATGGCGAGATCGTGATCGGGCTGGATGGCGAAGACGCGCAGCACCTGGTCGAGCTGCTCGCGGTGCTGGCCAGTGACCACGACCTGCACGCGGAAGCGCTCCGGCCGCTGCTGCAGCGCCTTGACGACGGGCGCCATTTTAACGGCGTCCGGGCGGGTTCCAAAGACACATGTAACTCTCGATAGCGGCAAGGGGCGTGCTCCCGAATCGGCGCTCTAATGTTATTTTTCTGAGTTTATTCCGGGGGATTCGGCAGCGAATTCCCTAAAAAACTCCAGGGGCCGTATCGGGGCGGCGTCAATTGGGCTGCGCCGGCCGTCCGGCCGGCTTGCGAATGATCGCTCGATCCGGCGGGTGCGGCGCGGCATCGTGGCCGGGGCGATTGAAGCGGAATACGGCCAGCGCCGTTACACAGAACAGGATAGCCACGCCGTAGATAAACCAGACGACCTGCGTCTGCTTCCAGCCACGGTCCAGCAGGCGATGGTGAAGGTGGCGCTTGTCGGCGGCCGTCAGGGGCGCGCGGGCGAGTAGGCGGCGCGTGAGCACGTGCACGTAGTCGAAGATCGGTACGCCAAGCACCAGCACGGGCACGAGGACGGACACGGCCGCGGCGATCTTGAACGAGCCGAGCACGGATACGGCAGCCAACGGCATGCCGAGGGTCCAGGCGCCGATGGTGCCCATGATGATCTTGGCTGGATGATAATTGTACCGCAGAAATCCAAGACACGAGCCTGCGAGCGCGGCCGAGATAAGCGCGAGAGTCGCGAACTCGGGCTTGGTGAGCTGGACCGCCATAAGCGCGAGGGCTGTGGCGGAGATGGCGCACACGCCGGCCGCGAGTCCGTCCACGCCGTCGATGGCGTCCACCGTTTTTGTCACCACGAACACCCAGACCAGGGTGGCGATGACCGATGTCGCATAGTTGAACGCGTGCCAGTTCAGGAAGGGGTCGTACTGCGCGCCGGCCGGGCCGAGCGGATTGGTGACGCCCTCGATGCGCACGCCGAACGCCACCAGAATCAGGCCGGCGGCCACGAGAGCGAGCGCCTGCCACTTCGCCGCCAGATCTTTCAGGTCGTCCACAAGGCCTACGATGGCGGCGAACGTCGTTGCGACGAGGATGCCGATCACTTGCGGCGTCCAGGTGTGCTGGCCCGCCTTGGAGAAATGGCGCAGCGAAACGGTGACGAGGACGGCGATGACGAAGCCGACATAGATCGCGATGCCGCCGGCGCGCGGCATGGGCTTCTTATTGATGCGCCGCTCGCCCGGCTGGTCGACCGCGCCATGGCTCTCGGCCCAGCGCTGAACAGCCGGCGTAATGAGAGCCGTAACGATGGCGGCGATGATGGCGGCGGTCAGAATGCCGGTCACGCGGCGCCTCGATGGGGCGTTGAGGCGGAGCAATGGACCGAGTGGGAATAGTGGAAGAAGTGGACGGGGCGGCATGCGCCGATGGGTTGGAGCCAATCGACCCTGGTGACCAGGTGCGCGGGGTGCTGTGCGCACGCCGCGGCTGCGCCACGGACGGCGCTGTAGTGGCGGTTCTTGGTCGGGCGGGCGATCATGGTCACCTTGCTAGTGCGGAATATGACTGATGCGGTAGATTTGCGCGGAAGGCCTTGAATCCAGTATAGCAGACAGAATCCGGGGCGTCAACCGCGGGGAGGGGTTCGTTTGGGGAGAGGCGAATAGGTGCGGGAGTGATGGGGTAATGAGGTGATGAGGTGATGGGGTCATGGGGCGAGTGGGTTGGAATGCAGGGGTAGGAGAGGGAACTTGAATAGCGATAGCGGGTGCGCGGGGGATTGGCAGCAGGACCGGAGATTTGCGCCGCCGGCGGATTTCGCGGCGAAGGCTAACATCGCCGACCCGGAGGTCTATGCGCGGGCGGCGGCGGACCCCGAGGCGTTCTGGGAGGGTTGGGCCCGCCAACTGGACTGGTTTGCGCCGTGGCACACGGTGTGCGAATGGAAGCCGCCGCATGCCAGGTGGTTCGTCGGCGGGAAGCTGAACGTGAGCGTGAACTGCCTGGACCGGCACCTCGGCGGACCGCGGCGCGACAAGCGGGCCATCGTCTGGGAGGGGGAGCCGGGCGACACGCGGACGCTGACCTACACGGAGCTGGCTGACGAGGTCTGCAAGTTCGCGAATGTGCTTCGCGGCCTCGGCGTCGGGCGGGGCGACCGCGTGACGCTGTATATGCCGATGACGCCGGAGGCCGCGATCGCGATGCTGGCGTGCACGCGCGTCGGCGCGGTCCACTCGGTGGTGTTTGGCGGGTTCTCGGCGGAGAGCCTTGCGGAGCGGACGCAGGACTGCGGCGCGAAGTTGATCATCACGGCGGACGGCTACTGGCGCCGCGGCCAGGTGGTCCCGCTGAAGGAGACCACCGACGCCGCGCTGGCGCACTGCCCGACGGTCGAGCGGGTGGTCGTATTGCAGCGCGTCGGAGAGCGCCGGCCGGTGCAGATGCAGGAGGGACGCGATCTCTGGTGGCACGATTTGATGGCGGCGGCGAGCGCGGACGCCGAGCCGGAGCAGATGGACGCCGAGGACCCGCTCTATATCCTCTATACGTCGGGAAGCACCGGCAAGCCGAAGGGCATTCTGCACACCACCGGGGGCTACCTCACCTCGGTCTACGCGACGACGAACTGGGTCTTCGACGTGAAGGAGCCGGACCTGTACTGGTGTACTGCGGACGTCGGCTGGGTGACCGGCCACTCCTACGTGGTGTATGGGCCGCTGGCGAACGGACTGACCGTATTCATGTACGAAGGCTCGCCCGATTGGGGAACGGGCGGACCCGGCGCCGGCGCAGTCGCGCGGGACCGGGTGTGGGACATGATCGAACGGCACCGGATCACGATCCTGTACACGGCGCCGACGCTGATCCGCGCCTGCATGAAGTGGGGCGATGACCACCCGAACCGGCACGATCTCTCCAGTCTGCGGCTGATCGGATCGGTTGGCGAGCCGATCAACCCGGAGGCGTGGCTGTGGTACCACGAGACGATCGGCCACGGCCGCTGTCCGGTGCTCGATACCTGGTGGCAGACGGAGACGGGCGCGATGATGATTACGCCGCTGCCCGGACTGACGACGACGAAGCCGGCCTCCGCCGCGCGGCCCTTTCCGGGCATCGACGCCGCGATAGTGGACGAGCAGGGCAATCCGGTACCGGACGGGCAGAAGGGCATCCTGGTGATCCGTAAGCCGTGGCCGTCGATGCTCCGCACGCTGTGGGGCAACGACGAGCGGTATCGGCAGGTCTACTGGTCGAAGTATCCCGGCGTCTACTTCCCTGGCGACGGCGCGCTCCGGGACGCCGACGGCGACTTCTGGCTGCTCGGCCGCGTGGACGACATCATGCTGGTGGCCGGCCACAACATCAGCACGATGGAGATCGAGAGCGTGCTGGTGGAGCACCCCGCCGTGGCGGAGGCGGCGGTGATCGGCAAGGCGCACGACGTGAAGGGGCAGGCGCCGGTCGCGTTCGTCATCATCCGGGACGGACACGGCCCCGCGCCGGGCGACTCCGACGGCGCGACAGGCCTGAGCGCGGCGCTGCGGGAGTACGTGGCGAAGCGGCTGGGCGCGATCTGCAGGCCGGAGGATGTGATCCTGACCGCGGACCTGCCGAAGACGCGCTCCGGCAAGATCATGCGCCGGCTGCTGCGCGACGTGGCGGAGGGGCGTGTGCTGGGCGATACCACGACGCTCGCGGATCCCGCGGTAGTGGCGTCGCTGCGGGACAAGTACGCGGCGGAGGAGGGATAGCGGACCACTTTAGACGCGCAAGTTGCAGGAAAAGTCACAAGATTCTGCGAAAGGAGGCATGAATTTCGCTCGTTTGGTCTTGACAGGCCTGCCAGGATTTGTTACGATATGCGATACATCATTATAATCGTGATTATGATCGTGACTATGATCGTGATTACGATCGTGTGATGGTCGTCGCACTATCGGTTCAGACGAAGGAGTCCACTATGCGTCATCCAAGATCATGCAGGGGCTTTACGCTGATCGAACTGCTCGTCGTCATCGCGATAATCGCGATCCTCGCTGCAATTCTCTTCCCAGTATTCGCCAGGGCGCGCGAATCGGCCCGTAAGACCTCCTGCATCAGCAACATGAAGCAGATCGGCCTTGCTGCCAAGATGTACATCAACGACTACGATGAGTGCTACCCCGACTCGCGCGACACCTGGAACAACGGACTGCCGGGGCCCGGCTGGACGCCGAACTATTACGGAGCGACCCACATCTGCACCTACGCGATGCGT
>DATGJU010000069.1:0-2342 GCA_035295045.1 Chthonomonadaceae bacterium | reverse complement strand
ACGCCGCTGACTCCCATGAAGGGCTTCGTCAACACGCTCCTGCAGGATGAGAACGAGGAGTGGTATACACGTGAGGACCGGCGCGAATTCTACGGAATCATCGAGGAGAACGTCGACCGGCTGGGACGGCTTATCAACGATCTGCTCAACGTCTCCCGCATCGAGAAGATGGGCGTCGCCGGCATCGAGCTCAACTGGGAGAACGACATCGACGTCCGCAAGGTCACGGAGAGCGTCGTCGGCACGCAGCGCGGCCGTACCGATAAGCACCAGCTTATCGTCGATTTCGAGCCGGAGCATATCTACATCCAGACCGATCCCGATAAGATCCAGAACATCCTCCACAACATCATCAATAACGCCATAAAGTACTCGCCGAGCGGCGGTGAAATCCGAATCACCGGCCGGCTGGAACCCCCGACCAAGGATTACCCCTCCGGCTCGATGCTGATGCGCGTGACGGACCAGGGAGTCGGCATCCTCAAGGAGGATCTGGCGAAGCTCGGTAAGAAGTTCGAGCGCGGAGGAAATGAGCAGGCGATCCGCGCAGGCGGGACGGGTATCGGCCTCTTCCTGACCAAGAGCCTGGTGGAGGCGCACCATGGCAGGATGTGGCCGGAGAGCGAAGGGGTCGGCAAGGGCTCCACGTTCAACGTGCGGATCCCCGTGTGCCAGCCAAAGGCGCCGGAGGCCCAGCCGGCCGCCGTATAGATAAGGCTGCCGCTCCACGGCATCCGATCTGTGCTCGCAGTGAATTGCTGCAAGCGCTTCCGCGTCGCGCCCCGCCGTCCCAAGGAACCAAACGCCCCTCCCAATGCGTCAATTTAAATCGAGCATCCTGAATTGAACGTTACGATCGCCGTGCGGCGCGAGCCGGGCACGGAGGACTTGCCGCTGCCGGCGTACGCGACCGACGGCGCGGCGGGCATGGACCTTGTGGCGGCGCTGCCCGTGGAGACGCCGCTGACGCTCGCTCCGGGCGAGCGCGCTGCGATTTCGATCGGCCTGCGAATGGCGCTCCCGGAAGGATTCGAGGCGCAGATCCGGCCGCGAAGCGGTCTGGCGCGGAGGCACGGCATCGCGATGGTGAACGCGCCGGGAACGATCGACTCGGACTACCGCGGCGTGGTGAGCGTACTGCTCATCAATCTCGGCGACGCGCCGGTAACGCTGCGGCGCGGCGACCGAATCGCGCAGATGGTGGTCGCGCCGGTGGCGCGGGCGCAGTGGCGCCTCGCGTCCACTCTGGACGAGACGGCACGCGGTGAGGGCGGCTTCGGCAGCACCGGCCAGGGAACGTAGGGTCTGACGCCGGGCGCCCTGCAACCAGGCGCCTGCACTGTTCACGCCATCCACAGAATCATCGCGCGGAAGCGAACGGGGCGAACCGAAATGGATACAGACGTTCAGGGCGGCGAAATCAATGCCGGTCCGATCCTGGCGAAGGCGAACCTGGCGCGCGTGCGCGGCGATTGGCCTGAAGCCATCGAGGCGTGCATCTCCGTGCTGCGCTCGCAGCCGGGAAACGCGAATGCGCACTCGCTGCTGGGCGACATCTACCGCGATCAGGGCCTGGTCGATGATGCGATCCAGTGGTACCGGATGGCGGCGGATTTGAGGCCGGCCGGTCCGGACGTGGAAAAGCTGCGCAAGCTGGAGGCCCGGCGCGAGCGATCGGTCCAGAATGCGACCGCCTCGGCCGCGGCGACAGCGGTCGCCAGCGGAAATCCGACGGGCGGGACGAGCCTGCTCATGGGCTACTCGCCGACGCGATGGCTGCACGGCCTCACCATCGCCTCCGCCTGCTTCCTCGCCGCGATCATCGTCGTGCTGATCTGGCTGCGGCCCGTGATCGGCGGCCGCGGAGCCGGCTCCCACGCGCTGGACGTATCGTCGCGACCGATGGTGATGCCGACGGCCGAGTCCGGCATGTCGCTGCCACGGATCGATCCGAACCGGCCCACGGTCGTTCCGCTGGGCCAGCAGCCGGCCCAGCCTCCCGCAAAGCCTCACATCGGCGGTGAGGGCCTGGAGCCGGACCGCGGCGGCGGGGCGATGCGCGGCGCTCCGGCCAAGCCACCCGTCCAGCCGGCCGCAGCCCCGCAGGCTTCCGCGGCCCCAACGCCGCGCAGTGCGGCGCCGGCGGCCCCAACGCGCCGCGGCGCCGAAGTCCCTCCCGCGCCCGTGCAGCTTGTCTCGCCGCTTCGCTCCACCTCCGGCCTGCCGTCGGACCGGCCCGACCGCGCGGACCGCGCGGCAGGCTCGGCGGCTCAGCCCGGCGCGTCGGCTGCCGACGGCGCCGCGGCGGCGCGAGACGCGCAGGCCGAACGCGAGCCTCCGCG
>DATGJU010000068.1:0-7931 GCA_035295045.1 Chthonomonadaceae bacterium | reverse complement strand
CGGAATGATCTCGATGCGCGTCCGCTTAAGCTCGCGCCGCCGTTTGAACTCCACGGTCCGCCTCCTCTCTTCCGATGCCCGTACTGTTGTGCGCTGCCCGCTCCTGATGGTGTATCTCCGTCAGCGCGTTGAGCAGCTTGGTCGCGGCCTGCTCCGTCTCGGCCGTCACCGTCCGCAGTCGGGCGGCGAAGTAGTTGTAGGCCATGAAGCAGATGACCGCTATCGTGATACCGGTGGCCGTGGCGTAGAGAGCCTCGCCGACGCCGTTCAGCACGGCGTCGTTATTGCCCTTTCCTTGCTGCGCCGCGATTGCCTGGAACGTCCCGACCATTCCGATGATGGTGCCGAGAAGGCCGAGCAGCGGCGAGATGGTCGTCGTCGTGTCGATCACCGGCAGCAGGCGCTCCAGCTTGATGAAGTAGTCCTGCCCGATCTCCTCGACGATTCGCTCCACCTCGCGCACCGGCTGGTTTCGGTGCTCGATGATCGCCGCGAGGGAAGCCGCCAGAGGACCGGAGCGCTGCCGGCATGCCCGCAGTGCCTCGTCGAACCGGCCCGCGCGGCACAGCTTGATCGCCTGGTCCAGGAGGCCCGGCGACAGGTCGCCGAATTGCCGGAAGGCAAGGAGCCGCTCGACGATCACGATGCCCGCCGCCACGGAGAGCAGCAGCAGCGGATACATTACGAAGCCGCCGGCGTGGATAAAATGTGCGATGTTGTTCATAGACCTAAAACTTTCCGAATGCCGAGAGAAGGATGCGCCGCCCCTGCTGGAAGCGCGTGCCGCTGAATGCCGACTGGAAGTTGATCACCGGCCGGTCGTCCAGCAGGTTTTCGATTGCCAGCTCCACGCCGCCATGCCCGTTCGCCGCCGATCCTCCGAAGAGCGTGGGCGCGCTGGCGAGCCGCAGGTTCAGGACCGTACGGGGCGTGCGGTCCATGTCGACGACGCTGGAGTTGACGCCGCTGCCGTGATAGAGGCTGAATCCGGCGCTCGCCTGGTTCTTGCACGTGTACTCAATGCCGAAGCCGATCGTGTTGAGCTGATCGTGGTCGGTATATCCGCTTTCCGGCGCGAGGAGCCGGTTGACGGCATTCGCCCACGTAACGTAGGCGCCCCAGCCCACATTGTTCTTCGGCAGCAGGTCGTAGCTGAACTCGACTCCGTTCACATTCACGTGCGGATGGCTGAAGGTTGTGTAGACGCCAAGCTGAGTGCCCGGAACGAGCAGCCCGGTATCGGCGAAGTTGCGCCACTCCTTGTAGTAGTAGGCGATCTTGGCGGTCTGGTTGGGGGCGAGCTGATGCTCGAAGCTCGTTTCGTAGAGGTCGCCCGTCTGCGGCGGGATTGCCAGGCCGAGCGTTGCGGCCTGGGACAGCGGCGGCTGCGTAAAGAGCCGGTTGTAGGAGGCGCGCCAGATGGTCCGCTTCGTCAGCAGGTAGGCGAGGTTGATGCGAGGCGATATCTGGTCCGTGTCCAACGAGTTCGTCGCGCCGGAGAGTGTGATGTCGGCGTGGTACCAGTCGTAACGGAGGCCATAGTTCGCGGTGAAGCGGCGCGTGGCGTTCCAGGTGTCCTGGATGTAGGCGGCGCGGTAGAAGCCGGTATGCTTGACGCTGACAGTCGGCGCGACCCCGTTGGGGTCGAGCTGGAACACCTGGTTTCCAAGCGAATCCATGACCGGGTTGCCATTTGCGCCGGTGACCGGCATGCCCGCCGGCAGCAGCCGCGGATCGACCGCCGCGAGCGCGTTCACGGCAAGCTGACTCGCCGGAACGAGGTTGTACGATTCGTTGCTCTCCTGCTCGTTGGTAAGTATTCCGGCCTTAAAGTTATGCCTGCCCTGCGTCGCGGTCAGGCTGCCCTGCGCCTGGAAGGTATGGGCGTTGCGGCGGATCGTGGGGTTGAACTCGATCGAGTTATCGGCGGGCAGGTTGTTCAGGTCGACCGCCGGGTTGCCGTTCAGGATATCGAGTCCGGCGTGCGAGACACCGACCGAGAGCAGGCCGCTTACGGACCGGTTGAAGGAGTGCCGCCAGTTGAGCGCGGCGAACTCGTTCTGGTCGCGCTGGTACACATTCTGGCCGTCGGCCTCCTGCGTCGGGATGCCGGCGTTCATGGCCTCGATGCGCGAGAGATGGCCCGCATACCCGTAGCCCTGGCCGAAAGGCGCGAACGAATCGGGCAGGCCGGTCCGATTGGCGATCTGTGTGTACGCCGGCGCCTCGTTCACCGTCAGGCTGAGATTATCGCGGGAACCGAGGTTGGCCGTGAAGTTCCCGAAGTAGGTCTGGGCCTCGCCATGGTTGTGCGCCGACTGGTTGTCCGGCTGGGGCGGCTCCAGGGCGTTGTCCGTGGAGCGGCCGTTGACGTTGAGGAAGTAGCCGAACCGCCGGGCCTGGTTTCCGGCCGTCTCTTTCGGTCCGATCGCCGGGCCGAACTGGCCGCTGGCGCTGAAGTTGCCGTAGAGCGTTCCGAATTCGCCGCCCTGGAGCAGGAGGTTGTTTACCGGGCGTATCGAGCCGGCCTTCAGGTTGATGTTCAGCACCGCCGCGAGCTCGCCGCCATACTCCGGCGCGTAGCCGCCCGTCAGGACGTCGAGGGTCTGGATCACGTCGGGGCTGATAATTGGGCCGCCGCGCCCCTGAAGCACCCCTGCGAGCGCGAAGCCGTCGATATAGATGGATGTGGAGGAGTGCTCGCCGCGCGGGTGCGCCTGGTTCACGGAGTCCTGAACGAGACCCGGCGTGGACTTGAGAACCTGCGTCAGGCTCTGCGGATTACCCGCGTTGGACGGTATCGACTGGATGAACGCGCTGTCGCGGTGCGTCGAGTCGGACGTCTGGCCCTTCTGGATCACGTCCTTGCCGGACTTGATGACGATCGTCTTCTCTTTGGTCGGTTCGAGCAGGATCTCCACGTCGGTCGTGGTGCTGCCAACCACCGTTACTTGCCGCGTATCCGTTTGGAACGTGTCCGGCTTCTCGGCGTTGGTGGTGATCTGCCAGGCGCGGATTTCCAGGTCGGGGCTGATCGCGCTGCCCTGCGCGTCCGTCGTAAGCGTGATGTTCGGGCGGACGTTGGCGCTGTCCTTGAGCACGATCTTGGCGTTCGCCAGGGGCTTCTCGTCGGCCGCGTTCTTGACGCTGAATTTCAGGCGTCCGAGCACGTCCGCCAGGGTGGGGAAGGCGGTCAGGGTCGCGCACATGACGCCTGCCGCGAGCACATTGAGCACCTGCCGGATCGGCAGCGGCCGCACTCTCATCGTTGCAATTCCTCCCTTTCGTCGGTCCGCATAGGCGGCGCCCGCGCGGCATCGGCTGCCGTGCTCGGGGTTTCGCGTATGCGGTTGTGGTGGATTTGGGTGAACGAAAGGGCGGGGCGTGCTACAATCACAGTGGGATACGGGTGTGATTCGTCACGCTCGCCCGGCGCACGGGTGTAACCAGCACCTGTGCGCCTTTTTGGCGTTGCACCATGGGTTCCGGCGCCGTTTCGCGATCGTTTAGGCGGGCGGAATGCCGCGCCGAACGCTTACGAGAACGGCCGGAAAGCTATAGCAAGCCGCCGTTCGATGAACGGCTGGCAGGCAACTTACTGTAATTCCAAGAGCGAAATCGATTATGTTGGCCGGGCGATGCCGGATCGGCGTGGAGCAGATAGACTCCTGGCGCGAGCAGGCATAGCGGGAACTGCGGACCGCCGGATAAGGCAGCCTTGATCAGGCGAGAGGGGGAGCGCGCGAGGAGCCGGCGGGCGCCGGAAGAGAGACGCAATGCGGCGTGGGGGCCACATCGCGGGGAGCGCACGGCGAAGTCAGCGCGAGCGCCATGGCGGGCAGCGCCGGCGAGACGCTGGCGGCCTGCCACTCGCAGGCGAAGCAATGAGCGGATGCGGCCGGACGGCTCGAAATGACAACCTGCGTGGCCGACCCGGCAGCGTGCGGTGTTAAATGCGCGCGCGCGGCGTAACCGACGGACATGGCCGCGGCCATGTCGTCGAGGAGGTGGTGCGTGTGCTGGCAGGCGACGACCGTGCTGAGCCAGAAGTAGCAGAATGCGACGATCGCCGCGCACGTGCGCCGCAGCGGCCCGGCGCGAAGTTCAGGCATCGGTTGTCCTCCTTTCCAGATACGGTCTCACTCGAATGCATTATAGCATAACGCGCGGCCGCCTTTATCCGTGGGACCAACGGTTTTGTGGCAGAGGCAGCATTTTTTGTTGGGCCAAGAGCACGTCGGCGGATGAACTATTTGCGGTAGAATGCGTCACAGAACCGAGGACTTCACGCCGCACGACCAGCACACAGAATCATCGCAGGATAGAGAACATGGACACGCCGCACCGCAACCGCAAGACCATCGTCCGCCGGCTAGCAGCGGTATCGCTCGTCTCTCTCGCGCTACCCGCCGCCGCCGACGCGCCGAAGAAGCATCTCACCGAGGACCAGAAGATCCTTATCGTCCTCAACCGCCTCGAATTCGGGCCGCGGCCCGGCGATGTCGCGGCGGTCAAGAAGATGGGCCTGAAGGCCTGGATCGAGGCGCAGCTCTCGCCGGAGAAGCTGGACGACTCGGCCGTGGAGAAGAAGCTGGCCGAGCTGCCTTCGCTCAGGGCGACGCCTCAGGAGCTATTCGCAAACTTCCGGCAGGATCAGATGGAGATCCGCCAGCGGATACAGGCGGCGGGAGGAAACGGGCAGTCGGGCGCTCCGGGCGCTGCCCGGCCGGGAGCCGGACAGCCGGGCGCGGGACAGCCTCAGGCGCGGCCGTTCGCCTATCGCGGCGCGGCCGGGCAGTCTGGCGCGCCGCCGATCGCCCAGATGGACGGCCAGATGAGTCCGCAGATGCGGATGCAGGCCATGGGCGGCCCGCCGGAGCAGAAGGCGATCCAGGCGCTCGGCGAGCTGAACGACAGCAAGCTGGTGCGCGCGTGCGAGTCCAACTGCCAGCTCCAGGAGGTCCTCGTCGATTTCTGGAGCAACCATTTCAACGTGGACGTGAAGAAGGGCCAGGTCCGCGCATTCAAGCCTGCCGAGGACCGCGACGTGATCCGGCAGCACGTTTTGGGCAAGTTCCGCGACCTGCTGGAGGCCGACGCCAAGAGCCCGGCCATGCTCTTCTACCTGGACAACGCCGAGTCCACGCGCGATATGTCCGATCCCAAGACCGCGCCCCCAATGGGACCCGGCGGCCTGTTCCGCCCAGGCGCCGGCGGCTTCGGGGCGTTCCGGCGGCCCGGAGGGCCAGGCGGATTTGGCGGACCGGGCGGATTCCCGCCAGGCGCGGGCCAGCCCGGCGCGGCAGCGGGAGGGCAGGGCGGCTTCGCCCAAGGCGCCGGCCGGCCGGGCCAGCTCCGGCCCGGCGCGGGACAGGCAGGCGCGGCGAGGCCCGGCGCGCCGCGCGCCGCCGGCCTGAACGAGAACT
This sequence comes from Chthonomonadaceae bacterium, assembly GCA_035295045.1. Lineage (GTDB taxonomy): Bacteria > Armatimonadota > Chthonomonadetes > Chthonomonadales > Chthonomonadaceae > DATGJU01. Next base: position 2,505 of record DATGJU010000068.1, on the reverse strand, counting down.
ACGGGCGGGAGCTGCTGGAGCTGCATACGCTCGGCGTGGACGGCGGCTATACCGAGAAGGACGTGCGCGAGGTGGCCCGCTGCTTCACCGGCTGGACCATCGATCGGCAGAACGGCGGATTCCGCTTCGCGCCCTTCCTGCACGACTACGGCGAGAAGACGGTGCTCGGCCACAAGATACCGGCCGGGCAGGGCATCCAGGACGGCGAGATGGTGCTGGATATCGTCGCCGCGCATCCCTCGACCGCCAGGCACATCGCAAAGCAACTCTGCCAGCGCTTCATCGCGGACACGCCGTCGCCGGCGCTGATCGATCGCGTAGCGAAGGTGTTTACGACATCGGGCGGCGATCTGCGCGAGACCGTGCGCGCCGTGGTGACCGCACCGGAGATGCTCGCGCCGGGGACGTACCGGGGCAAGATGAAGTCGCCCTTCGAGTACGCCGTTTCGGCGATCCGCGCGCTCGGCGGCACGATCGAGCTGCCCGACCCCGCGATGCCGGCCGGCCACTTCCGGCTTGTTGCGGACGGCGCGATCTCGATGGGACGCGGCCCCGGCCAGGGCGGACAGATGGGACCGCGCGCGGCGCTGCTGCGCAAGTCGCTCGTGCAGGAGATTGCGGCCATGGGCCAGCCTCTGTTTTCGCACGAGGCGCCGACCGGCTATCCCGAGGATTCGCGCGAGTGGCTCTCGTCCGGCTCGCTGCTGGCCCGCTTCAACTACGCGCAGGACCTGACCTCCGACCGTGTCGCGGCCGTCGCCATCCCGCAGCCGACGCTCGGCGAGCTGGCCAGGGCGAAGGACCACAGGGCGGCGGTGGCCGCGCTGGCCCGCTCGGTGCTCGGCGACGACGTTTCGGACACGACGAAGGCCGCGATCGTGAAGGAGATGGACGGCGGCGCGAACCTGGTCCGCGCGACCGCGTTGCTGCTCGGCTCGCCGGAATTCCAGCGGCGGTAGGGCGTTCGGGGAGCTCTTTTGACAGGATGACAGGATTTACAGGATGGAATTGTGTTGAGGCGCTGGACTTAATCCCGTAAATCCTGTTCATCCTGTCGATAGGCATTTCGAATTTCGCGCTCGATTGGGCAAGGCCGGGGGCTTTGCCCGGAGGTTGGTGCAGTTATGGACGTTAGTCGCAGGCTTTTTCTTAAAGATGGCGCGTTGGCCGTGGCATCTGTCGGGATCGCGCCTACGCTTGGGCCGCTCTTCTTGCGCTCCGCGGCGTTCGCGGCGGAGCCGGCGCGCAGGTCGGCGCAGACTGGCGGCGCGAAGGTGCTCATCTGCATCTTCCAGCGCGGCGCGGTGGACGGCATCTCGATGGTGGTGCCGCACGGCGACCCGGCTTACTACCAGCATCGCGCGGAGGGTCTGAACGGGATCGCGATCCCGCTCGCCGGCGATGGTGCGGTGCTCGACCTGGACGGGCGGTTCGGGCTGCACCCCGCGCTCGCGCCGCTCAAGCCTCTCTACGACGCCGGCAACCTCGCGCCGATCCACGCCTGCGGCTCGCCGAACGCCTCGCGCTCGCACTTCGACGCGCAGGACTACATGGAATCGGCGGCGCCCGGCGACAAGTCGGTCAAGGACGGCTGGCTGGCGCGCGCCATGGCCCACTGCCCGGAGGATCGCGCGAAGCTGAAATCCCTGTTCCGCTCGGTCGCGATGACGCCCTACGTCCCAAGGTCGCTGCAGGGCGCCTCGGAGACGCTGGCCATCGCGGACCTCAACAGCTTCGGCGTCGCGCGGCAGGGCGCGCCGGTCCGCCGGATGATGCCGAACGGCGAAATGGACGACGCGATGGCGCCGCCCGCCGCGCCGAGCGGCTTCGAGGCGATGTACGCGCAGGAGAACGGCGATCTGCTCCACGGGACGGGCAAGGAGGCGTTCGCGGCCGTGAAGGTGGTCAAGAAGCTGACCGCCGCGGGCTATACGCCGGCAGCCGGCGCGACCTACCCGCGCACGCCGTTCGGGCGCTCGCTGGAGCAGATCGCGCAGCTCGTCAAGGCGAAAGTCGGGCTGGAAGTGGGCTTCGCGGAGATCGGCGGCTGGGACACGCATGCGCGGCAGGGCGGCGTCCAGGGCACGCTCGCGAACAAGCTGCGCGAATTGGGCCAGGGGCTGGCCGCGCTCGCCATGGACCTCGGCGACAAGATGAGCGACGTGGTGATCCTTACGATGAGCGAGTTCGGCCGCACCGTGCGACAGAACGGCACCGGCGGCACAGACCACGGGCACGCGACCTGCTTCCTGGCGCTCGGCGGCTCGGTGAACGGCGGAAAGGTGCTGGGCCAGTGGCCCGGCCTCGCGCCCGACCAGCTCTACGAGAACCGCGACCTGGCCGTCACCACCGACTTCCGCGATGTGTTCGGCGAGATTTCGCGCCGGCACCTGGGCATCCAGGACCTGAAGGCCGTCTTCCCCGGCTACACGTCCGACGCGGCGAAGTTCCGCGGGGTGCTGCGGGGCTAAGGCGCGGTGCTCACGTGTTCAGGCGCCGGTGGTT
>DATGJU010000067.1:0-15355 GCA_035295045.1 Chthonomonadaceae bacterium | reverse complement strand
AGGCCGACCGGCTCCTTGAGGAAGACGTCGCAGCCGATCTGGTCCAGCGTGAAGTTCTTGAGCGCGGCCTGGACTGCCTGACGGTACTGCTTCTGGTCGTAGAGCCGCTGGACCTCGTGGACCTGGCCGATGTAGTCCCTGCTGTCTGTCTTGCTCAGCGCGGGCGCCTTGCGGCAGTCGCCCCACGCAAGCGAGAACATCGGGTCCTTGCCCCAGGCGAGCTCCCAGGATGCGCCGGTGAGCGCCGCGGCATACAACGTATCGTCCGACAGCCGCTCGCCATGCCACTTTAGCTTTGCCGCGGCGGACTGGATCTCGTCGCGAAACAGGCCGCCGATCGCGGACTTGGTTTCGCGCGCGCCCGTGTCGGCGAGAGCGGGAGCGGCGATGATCGGGAGGGCGAGCAGCGCCGCGGCCAGGCGAACGGCGTGAAACGGCCCGGTCCGGCGGTCGCGGTTGTCGCGCAGCGCTTGCGGTGGTTCGTACATGGGTCGTCTTTCGGGTTTCGTCGCGGCAAACGGGATAGAAGGGTTTTGAGCGGGAGCACGAGGGTCCCAGCGAGAGGCCGGCGTTCCGCGCAAATCGATTCCATTTCGCTTCCGTTAGACAGCGGCGATACGCGGATGTTTCGGCTCGATCGGCCCAACTTCGCAACGATGACGGACAGACGATTACACCGACGTGTGTCTGGTAAAATGCTCGACCGCCGGAGCGGTCCGTCTTGACAGCCGCAGTATTCTATGTTACTATCGCGCCGTTCACACACTCAAAATGCACGGACCGCGTGCGGCCCGTGCCATCCGGTTTTACTGCTGAGCTTCCCGCCTGGAATGCGACGCCGCGCCGCTGCGGCCGACCGGGCGTCGTGCGCGTTGGATGGGCGCGCCTTCAAGGAGAGTACCATGGGCAAGCGCGCCCTCATGTTTGTTATTGCCGCATCTGTCATGCTTGGCGGCTTCCTCTATTCCGGCTACTCCGGCGCACAGCAACCGGGCGCGCTCGGCGCTGCGCCGAGCGCGGAGGCAGCCAACCGCGTCACGGGATACACCGCTTGGGACGATGAGTTCCTCTTTCTCGCGATCCAGGTCAACAAGCCGACGGTCACCGCGCGTAATGACGCGCCCTTCTCGCGCCCGCTGGAAGACGACGCCGCGATCGTCTCGATTCAGACCGATGACGATCACACGGCGGTTAAGCGGACCGCGAAGACCTACACGTTCGTCGTAAGCGCGGCAAACGGCTTCCAGCTCTATTCCGGACCGGATGCGAAACCGCTCTTCGCCAGCCTCCAGGAGCTGAACGACAAGCTGAAGGACATCCTCCAGAACGAGAAGGACCCGCAGACGCAGCAGGCGAAGCTGGCGGACCTGCAGAAGCGTGTCATTAAGGTAAAAGTCGTACAGATCGGCGCGCCTCGGCCTGGGGGCGGCACGGCGCCGGGATATACGGCCGAAGTCGCGATACCGTGGGTCGATTTGGGCGGTAAGCCCGAGGCGGGCGCGCACTTCGGATTCAATGTCGCCGCGCAGAGCAAGGCAGTTGGAAGTCCCGCGCTGCAGAGCCTCTCGCCGGACGTGAAGGGCGCCTCGGACCTCGAGAATCCCTCCCTGTGGGCGCGGCTCACCCTCAGCAACGCTCCTGCCGCCTCGACTGCCTCGAACACCATCAGTCCGCGCGTCTTCGCGCAGAAGCCAGTCATCGACGGCGATATCTCCAACGGAGAGTGGAACGGGCTCGCGCGCTTCGCGTTCGGCGAAACAGCGGGCAACGTCGCCTCGGCCTTCTCGCTCGAATCGGTGCGGAACAGCCGCTCCCCGCTGGAGCTGATCCTGCACCAGCCCCGGCCTGCGGTCCCCCTCGCGCAGGCCGGCGCCGAGCCGCCCGCCGTCCCGCAGCACGTCGCGCAGCCGCTTCCGAAGCTCACCATGGCCCGCTGGGAGTACTGGTTCCAGGCCGACACGCGGAAGGCCGCGCCGTCTCTCCACGTGGTGCGGCCAGACCAGAGCAGCGCGCTCGCGCACCATCCGCTGGCCGGGACCGGCCCCTGGTTCAGCTACGACCGCGCCGATTGGCACCGCCAGCAGCTTCTGGATATGCGGCAGGCCGGCGTCGATGTGGTCCTGCCCGTCTACCGCGGCGCGGCGCGAGACCGGCAGCTATACGCCGATAAGGGGCTGACGGTCCTGGCGTCGGCGCTGCAGTCGATGCGGCAGGCGGGCCAGGACTATCCACAGGTCGGGCTGTTCCTCGACACCGACTCCCTGATCCAGACATTCGGCGACCGGCCGGACCTCCGTGAGCCGCAGGTCCAGGCCGCTCTCTACGACATCGTCCGCAACTTCTACCGGCGCATACCGGCCGAGTTCCGCGCCGTCGTGCCGCTCTCGGCCGAGAATGGGGGCGGCAATGCATGCCCCGTTTACCTGTCCGACGCGAGGGCCTTCAAGGAGCTGGACGGAAGCTTTGCCGCCAGTCTGCGCGGCCGGTTCGAGCGAGACTTCGGGTGCGATCTGCTCTTGATCGGCGGGCCGGGCTTCCGCGGTAAGGCGTCGCTCGACGGCTACTTTGCGCCGACGCAGGATAAGAACATGCAGTTCGACGATGGCGGCTGGATCAAGATGGCGGCGGTGGGAGCGGGCTACGAATCGGCCCTGCTGGACGAAATGCCGCCGCAGCCGGCGCACCGGTCGTACGACCGGTTACGCGCGGCCTGGCGCGACGCCGTGGAGCGGCGTCCCAACTTCGTCCTGCTTGATGGTTGGAACGACTACACGATCGGCCGCGAAATCGCGCCGTCGATCGAAGACGGGTATGCCTCGTCCGACATGACGCGCGAGTATACGCGGGCGCTGGCGGGCTCCGCGAAGTTTGGCGCGAAATACGTCTGGAACGACGTGCCGTCGCGCATGGCCGGCGGCGCCAGGTATACGATCCGGGCGCGCGTGCAGAACACGGGAGTGACCGGCTGGGGGCCGCAGCTCGGCGCGCCGCTCTCGTTCCACGCCGTCTGGCGGCAGGGCTCGGGAGGTTCGATAGCCGCATCCGACCCGGTACAGATGACGGAGGCTGTCACGCCGGGCCAGAACGCCGGCCTTACGCTCGTAGTCAGCACGTCGCAGAAGGGCGGCGGGCCGCTGCCGGACGGCGACTATCAGCTCACGATCGTCCCGGTGACGCCGGCGGAGACAGGCCGCAACGCCCGCGACGAGACTGCAAATGCGCTCACGATCGCGGTCCACGTCGGGTCGCCAAGCATTCCCGCATGGGCCGGCTCCGCGGTCCGCACGGAGCAGCCGCTCATCATGGAGGCCGGCAGCGGCTACCTCGCCGACGCGACCCTCCGCAACGAGGGGTCCGAAACGTGGCGCAAGGGTGACCGCGTCACGCTCCGTCTCTACCACGCATCCGGCAGCGAGCACGGCAGCCTTATCGAGACGCCCGTCTCGATCGCGGATTCCACCACGCCGCTGGCGCAGGACGTTGCGCCCGGCCAGGAGACGGCAGTCCACATTCTGCTGCCACTGGTAGATTCGACCGGCAAGCCGATCGCGGCGTGGACGCAGGACGATCTGTGGACCTACGCCACGCGCTGGGAGATTGCGCGCGACGGCGGTCCGGGCCCGCGCACCGCGGCGGACGGTCCAGCGGAGTCGGCGGGCGTCGCATTTGGGCCGCTCTCGGTGGTGGTCGGCACGTTCGACTTCGGCGTCCGATTCATCCAGGACCGGACGCCGCCGGCCCTTCCCGCCGACCGGAGGCAGCCGGTGACGCTTTCGCTCCTTAACGCCGGACCTCAGACCTGGAAGCGCGATCAGGTACGCATCGGCTACCACTGGTACTACCTGGACGGCACGGAGCTGCGCTGGGAGGACGCGCTGACGCCGCTGACGCAGGACGTGCCGCCGGGCGCGCGCGTGAGCGACATCATCGCCAACGTGACCGCGCCCTCGACCGACGGCACATACTTCCTGATGTGGGACGTGAAGTTCGGCGATATGTGGGCATCTACGTCGGCGATGACCCGGCCCTTCGACTCGATGGTGCACACCGTCCAGGTCGTCGGCGGCCGAATGGTGTTCGCCGATCTGACCAAGTCGTTCAACATCAGCGGACTGGCGGACGGCGATCGCGTGTTCGGGGACTTCGACGGCAAAGGCGATGCGTTCCCGGCTCAGATGCTGCCGAGTTACGCCGACTCGCCCGTAACGCCCGCGGCGATGTGGACCGCAGTGGACGCCGGCGGCCCGGACTCGGTCCGGCGCAACAGCTTCCGGTGGGGCCCGAAGACTCCTCGCGAGCCGAACGTCATGGTGTGCCGCGGCCAGCGCCTCGAGCTTGGCAAGTCGTCCTCCCAGTGCCGCATTCTGCACATCGTGGCGGCGACCACCGACAAAGACTCCACGGCGAACATGAAGCTCATCTTTCAGGAGCCGACCAGCCAATCGGAGGACCAGTACGCGATCAACGTAAGCCGTTGGGACCGTCCTCCTACGCACGGCGAGGGTGTAGCGCTTTTTTCCCGCCGCCACTACGAACATGAGGTGCTCACTCCGGGCGCGGTTGCGCTCTATCACTACACGATCAAGATCCGCGAGCCGCGCAAGCTCGTCGCGATCCAGCTTCCCTACGCCCCGGAGATCAAGATCGCCGCCATCACGCTGGAGCGGTGACCCGGGCTATTCGCGGGCGCCGTGGCTCGCTCGGCGCCCTCACCCCCTAAATCCCGCTCTCCCTCAAGGGGAGAGGGGGACTTTCCCGACCCTCCCCCTCTCCCGCCGAGCCGGGTGCCCGCGATAGCGGGCGTGAGGGAATTCAGGGAGAGGGCGCCGGGGGGTGAGGGGTTTTTTTGTAACAATTGTTGACATCCAGTTTGGCATCTGATATACTTGTCCGGCTGAGCCTGGCCTCAGCTTGTAACCCCGTAAGGAGGACGCTCGAATGCCGATTGGAAAAGTGAAGTGGTTCAACGACGCCAAAGGCTATGGCTTCATCGAAACCACCGAGGGCAAGGACATTTTCGTCCACTACTCTGCGATTGTCAAAGAGGGCTTCAAGACCCTGGCCGAGGGACAGGAAGTCAGCTTCGAGATCGTCGAAGGCGCGAAGGGACCCCAGGCCGCCAACGTTTCGTCCGACGCCTAGCCCACAGCCGGAGCAGGCTCCCTCATCTCATTCAACCATAGATAGATCCAGAGACAGATCCAGATAATCCATTCATTCGATTCATAACCTATCGTTCATAACCTACGCAATTCACCCTGCAGAGCGCGGTTACCCGGCGCGACCGGTCCGAACTCCCCGTCCGACGGCCGCCATACGAACAGGTTCCCCCTGACCAAACCCACCCCCAGGGAAGGTTAAGAATTAGGATATAATAACCGGTTCCGCCGCAATTCCGCGGCGAACCGGTTTTTTTGCGGCGGGAGTGAGAATTCCAATTGCGCGCGCACACAGACGTACAGCGCGGCGCCTGCGTGGCGGCGTGCGCCGTGGCGGCGGCCGCCGGAGCGCTCCTGGCCGGCTGGTCCACCTCCAGATATGGCGTCGGCGTCAGCCCCGATTCCGCGAGCTACATCGGCGCGGCGCGCAGCCTGGCCCGCGGCGGCGGGCTGGCGTTCAACGGCTTGCCCTTCGCGCACTGGCCGCCGCTGTATCCCATGCTGCTGGCGCTCTTCGGGCGGCTGCGCGTCGATCCGATTCAGGCGGCACGGCTATGCGGAGTGGCGCTCGCGGGCGTGAACGCCGCCCTGGCTGCACTGCTCGCCTTTCGGCTATCCGGCCGGTCGGCGAGCGCAGGCGCGGCGGCGGGCCTGCTGATCGCGGCCGCGCCGGAGATAACGCGCATCCACGCGATGGCCTGGTCCGAGCCGCCGTTCCTCGCGCTGACCCTCGCTGGGCTTTGCATTTTAACCACGCACTGCGTTAGAGGCACAGAGGCACAGAGGGGTACGGACGGCAGTGGGGTTGCGGGAGAGACCGAGGGCGCCGGGGCCAGGAGATCGGCCGTGCAGCTCGGCATGGTTGTCGGGCTTGGCGCGATTGTCGGCGCGGCGGCGCTGACGCGATATGCGGGGGCTGCGCTGATACCGCCGTTCGCGCTCTGCATCTGGCGGTTCGGCGCCGGCACGTCGCGGCAGCGCATGGCGGGCCTGGTGCTCTTCGCCGGTGTGGCCCTCCTGCCGCTGGTCTGCTGGCTCGTCTATCTTCAGGCCGGCGCACACGTACCGTCGGATAGGCCGCTCGCGTTCCATCCGCCGCACGGCCCCGCCTGGCTGCTTCTGCCCGCAGCAGTGTACATGGCGCTCGCAGCCTCCCGCCGTCTGCGCCACGCCGCCGACTCGGCGCTAGAGAAACCGTCCACTTCACCGCATCACCCCGTCGCCCCATCACCCCATCACGCTAGGCAAGCCAAGGGCACAGATCGCGCCATTCTGGCGCTCTGGCTCTACGCGTTCCTCGCGGTCTATTTCGGGTTCGTGCTGTTTTCGATGACGTTTGTGGACGCGTTTATCCCGTTTGACGGGCGCAATATTGCGACGGCCATCGTGTGCGGTATGCTCGCACTCGTCCGGCCATTGTGCGGGGCGTTCGGCCGGCTATCGGGCGTGCGGGCCGCCGGGCTCACTGGAAAGGGGCTGGCTGCGGCGGCGCTGGGCCTGCTTGTGGGGCGCGCGGCGCAGGGAATTCAGCTCGCGGAGCGATTTCATGAGACGGGGAATGGGTACAGTGGCAGGGCGTGGGCCCACTCGCGCGGACTTGCCTGGATTGCGGCGGCCCCGCCGGTCGCCCGAATTCTCTCTAACGCGCCCGAGGTGATCGCTTATCGCTTTGGCCGCCGGGCCGTGCCGTTTCCCGCGAAGTTCTCGACCACCAGCCTGGCCCGCAACCCGCGGCTGGACGCCGATGTCGCCGCGTTCCGCGAGGCCATGCGTGGAGGCGCCATCGCAATCTATTTTCGGCGCGACCCGCGATCCTATCTGCTCTCGCCCGCCGACCTGGAAGGCCGCTGCGGGCTGGCGCCGGTCCTCGATCTCGGCGACGCCGTCGTCTATGCGCCCGCGCCGCAGTAGAGCAGGGATTGCGGACGCGACCGGCGTGCGGCACGTCCTCGGCCGCGCGGTGCTCTGCTACTCGCCCAGCTGCGCCATTACCTCGTCGGGAATGGCGTAGGAGGCCACCATGTCCAGCCGGACGAACTTGGACTCGTGGCCGACATGGAACGCGAACAGCTTGCGCGCACCGTCCGAGGCGATCCACTGCTGGATCTCTCGGTGAAACCGGATGATCTCTTCCTCGTTAACCGTGAACGTGACCTGGCCCAGCCCCTGCACGTTCAGGCTCATTACGCGTCTCAATGGATTGGCTCTCCTTCAGCGCGACTCCCAGCGGACCGCTTGCAGTATAACAAAGCGGGCAAAATGTGTCAATGCTATCGCCGGTAGTCGCCGCTCTTGCCGCCCGTTTTCTCCTCGAGCCTAATATCGGTTATCGTACAGCCGCGGTCTACCCCTTTGATCATGTCGTACAGCGCGAGCGCGGCCACCGAGACCGCGGTCAGCGCCTCCATCTCGACCCCGGTCCTGCCCGTAACGCGGACCTCCGCCTCGATCTCGACCGCGTCGTCCAGTACGGTCAGCTCGACGGCGACGCGCGAGATCGGCAGCGGATGGCAGAGCGGGATCAGGTCGCTTGTCCTCTTCGCGGCCAGGATGCCTGCTACGCGCGCGACTCCGAGCGCGTCGCCCTTGGGTACATCCCCTGCGCGGAGCAGGGCGGCCGTAGCAGGCGCCATCCGTACGCGCCCCCGCGCAACCGCCCGGCGGCTGGTTTCCGCCTTCTCCGTCACGTCGACCATGTGCGCTTCACCGGCGTCGTTCAGATGCGTTAGTTTCATTTCCGCCTCAGATCGGGAAGGCCCGATACGTGTGAATGCCGGTGATCGAGCCGAAGATCGCCCAGACGCTGCCGGTGATGTAGTCGCCAAGGATGAGGCCAATGAAGAACGGAATCCAGGCGCGGTAGGTCTTCATGCCGCCGTACCGTATGACCAGCCACTTGACGCCCCATCCGACGAAGGTCGCGCACCAGAGCCAGGTCATGGTGGACGTACCGGCGACCGCGTAGCCGATCGGATGGAACGGCCACCAGGTGAAGCGCTGCCGCATCATCAGCAGTCCGGCCGTGACGAGCAGGCCGACGCCCACCCCCTGCAGGCGTGGAAAGTCGGCGCGGACCGGATTGTCCACCCAGTCCTTCAGCGTCCTCCACGGCACGAGGCCCATGCTGGTTCGCCAGCCATTCACCTTCGCCGTGGCCGCGCCGTAGTGGTAGTAGCAGGTGAGTACGGCTGCCCACGACGATAGCGCGCCGACGACGGCGGCAAGCATTATGACGAGCGCCACGTGGCGCAGGTTCATCCGCGCCGATTCGCCGATCTTCATCCCCTCGAGCTCGTTCGGCATCTCCGTGCAGCGGTAGTCCAGATCGTGCCAGAGCACCATGTTCAGGCCGACCTGCGACTGGAACGTGAACCCACGAGTGCCGAAGGTGGATTTCATCAGGTCGTGGACGTTCATGTCCGGCGCGTAGCCCCAGGGCAGGCCTGCCTCCGCGCGGATGCGGGTAAAGGTGATCACGTAGAGATAGAAGCAGCCGTAGAAGACGATGGGCACCCACCAGGCCATGCCGATGACAATCCCGAACGCGACCAGCGCGGCCAGGCCCGCCAGGCCGCCGAGTAGCGCGAGCCGGTACGGCATCGGCTCGTTTGTGTCGTCCGTGTCCGAGCCGGCCCGCGGGCGCGCTCGCGAAAAGGCGCTCACGACGATCTCCCGCAGCTGGCGGCGCATGCCGTAGAGCACGAACAGGGCCATCCCGAGGAAGGCGCCCGCCGACTGCTCGCCGACATAGGGCATGCGCGATACCGCCTGGCTGGCTCCCGCGTCGTGATAACCGAGGATGGTTGCGGCGACGTTCTCGAACTTCGTGAACAGGTAGAAGAACCAGAGCGAGAACGCGACGTCGAGCGGCAGGAAGTAGGTCAGACCGATGACGAGCGGATAGAACGAGAGCGCCAGGTAGCCGATGCCCGTCCAGGGCGGCGTGTTGAACAGCGGCGTCAGGATCAGGCGCGGGTCGCTCGGCTTTATCGGGAGGAACGGCACATTGGGATAGAGGTAGTTGATGCTTGCGAGCGACTCCAGGATCACGGGTATGAGGAAGCCGATCCACATTTGGCGCGAGAGCAGCATGTTTGAGGCGCCTCCCTCCCGCGTCAGCTCGAGCGGCAGTTGGACGATCGGGAAGCTGAGCCGCTCGCGGTCCATCCAATGCTTACGGATCAGCGCGTTCAGGCAGAGCATCACCCAGATCATCACGATGATGTAGACCGACCATACACAGATCGGCGCGAGCCAGCCCGCGATGTGGTCCGCGGTCCAGAAGTTGCTCTGGCCGGAGTAGAACGCCTTCGTCACGCGCTCGTCTGGCAGGAGCCACGGCCGCACGGCGGGGAGCAGCTTCTGTCTCCAGCCGTTCTCCGGCGTGCTGTAGTAGAAGATGTTGCCGACGAACGTGTTGAGGAACTGCATCCGCCCGATGCCGGAGATGCCGATCGAGCAGGTCTGCATGATGTATACGAACATCAGCTCGGCCTGCGAGAGGGCGAATCGCGGCGCGAACCGCTTCAACGCGAGGTTGATCAGGAGCAGAACGAACAGGGCGAAGACGACCGCGATAATGAGCGACATCGCGGCCAGATCGGTGGCCTCCGCGACGATCTCGGTGTACTCGTTCCAGAAGCAGAGCGTGGGGATCAGGACGAGGCCGATGATGAGGGCGCGCGGCGTGACCCCCTGCGGCCTTGGCCCGGCGGGAGCGCGCGCCGGGCCGCGCTCCTGCTCAGCCTGCGGACGGGTCTCAGGCTGCGCTGACAAGAGGGGGGTCCTTCACGATCATTGCGGCATTGCCGAACGGAGCGCTCCAGCCGGCCGAGGCGGGCCGGCTGGAGCCGCCGCGGGTCACTGGCCGGAGATCGAGGTGACGTTACCGGGCGTGGTGCTGCCCTTCGCAAGGCCGAGCGCGAACTCGATGCCGCCGGTGATGTGCGCCTGGTAGAGCGGGTCGTTCCAAACCTCGTCTCGGTGGCCCAGCTCCGTATAGAAGACACGGCCCTTACCGTAGGACTTCGTCCAGGAGATCAGGTGCAGCTCAGGCTTGTTAGCGTTCGGACTCCCGTCGTTCGGCCACTTGTCCAGCCACAGCAGCGTGTGCACCCGCGAAGGATCGTTGTTCTTCTGAATATAGATCTCGTCGAAGACCTTCCAGACCTTGCCGTCGGTTGCGCTCCCGTCCTTCCGTGCGTCTCGGGCCTCCACGGCGTCCGCCGTAACCATCGCGCTCTTCTTCGTAAGGGGCGCCAGCGCCGGATTTGCCGGGTCGGCGATGTGCGCGTCGATCGCACACTGGTTGTGATGCTCCTGGAACTCTCCGCCAAGCATATCGACATAGGGCGTCACCGGGCTGCTTGAGCCTGGCCACTGGTGGAACGTATCGCTGCCGGAGTGCATGGCCGCGAAGCCGTGGCCCGCGTTGATATAGTCCAGGAAGCCCTGCGGATCGGGCAGCGGCAGCACGCCTGTCGTGTTTGCGAAGATGACCGCGTCGTACTTCTTGAGGGCCGCCGCAGTCATCTTCTCGGCCATATCGGCATCGGTGCGCACGAAGTCGGTGTCCCACTTGCCGGTCGAGGCGCCGAGCGACTCGATCGTCTTCTCGGCTACAGGAATGCTGCCATGGCGGAAGCCCTTCGTCACGGTTACGACGAGCACGTGCTTTCGGGCGGCCGCGCGTGCGTGCGCAGGCCGGCTGGGAAGCAGCAGCGCGGCGCCGACAGCGCCCGCGGCGCAGGCTGCTATCGCGCCTGTCACGATATAGCGAAACAACATGGTCTCGAGAATCCTTTCGATGGGAAATCGGGCCGGATTGGGCTGGAAGTCTAATGCGATTTGACGCCGCGCGCGGCGCGCGCATACGGGTCGAACGGCGCGGCCGGCGGCCGCGACGCGCGGCACGGCTCAATTCCATGCGGGGACCGTCTAATCCTGCTGTCACCGGGGCTTGGGGAGAAGCGGGCGGCGCCAAACGTAGGCGGGCGGAGCGTCATCCCCCCAGAGACGCTCCGCCCTTATTTACCTTCGCGGTTACAAACAGTCTCCCTGAGCTGCGTAAGTAACCTTGAAGGAACGGCTACGCCGGACGCCCCCCGCGTCGTCGTAGCACACCGAGAAAGCTGTTGAACTGTCCGATCGACTTGAACAATTTCATTATAACATTGTTAGCCAGATTTGACAAGGGTCTAGCCAAATTTATTTTCAAACTTTTTTTGCGGGGTGGTTCCAGGGATGTTTGCGGTGGCGGATCACGCTTATTGACGATGCCGGCGGCGGTTTAGTTCGCCCGCCGGAAAGAATGTGGTTTGTGGCTTGTGGCTTGTGGCTTGTGGCTTGTGGCTTGTGGTTTGTGGCTCAGGGCTGTCTGGTCGGAGGAGTGGGCGGGCGGCAGGGAGAATATGCGGATGGAAGATCGTGGCCGCTGGCAGATGGAGTGCGGCTCGCGAGTGGTCTCAGCCGCGGCCCTCGACTCGCAGCTCTCAAGCCACAAGTCACTAGCCACAAGCCACGACCAGAGGGAGACTTGCAACATGGCAGATCGGGACTTGAGCAGGCGCGGCCTTATCGGCGGCGCGATCGGCGTTGCGGCCGGGACGCTCGCGGTGGAGGCCGGCTTCTGCGCGCCGCCGCAGCCGGCCGTTTCGCCGCCGACCGTGCCACTGCGAATCCGGTTCCGCAAGGTGGCCATCAACGAGGCCTCCGATTTCGAGGCGGCCTCCGCCGCGGACGTCAACGGCGACGGCCGGCTGGACATCGTGAGCGGCGACACCTGGTACGAAGCGCCAGGCTGGAAGCCGCACAAGTTTCGTGAGATCGGGGTGTGGGGGCGCGGCCCGGGATCGAGCGGGTATCGCGCCGATTTCGCCGACCTGCCTGTCGACGTGAACGGCGACGGCAGGGTGGACATCGTCTCCTCTGACTACGCAAGCGGCGAAATCTTCTGGCACGAGAACGCCGGCGACAGCAAGGACCTCTGGGAAAAGCACCTCATCGCCAAGCCCGGCAGCGCCGAGACCTCCGTATTCGCGCCCATTCTCGGCAGCCCGATCGGCCAGTTGATGCAATCCGCGCGCAGGCCGCCTCCCGTCTGCATTCTGCCCAACTGCGGCGGCAAGGTGGTATGGTACGAGCTGCGCAAGGCCGGCAAGGAGCCGGAGTGGATCGAGCATATCGTGGGGACGCAGGGCGCCGGGCACGGCATCGGCTTCGGCGATGTGAACGGGGATGGCAAGACCGACCTGATCACGCCGAGCGGCTGGTGGGAGCAGGTGGATGCGGCGAACGATAAGTGGATCTGGCACGGCGACTGGAGCTGCAATCCCGGCGATCTCGGCATCAGCACGCCGACCTACGACTTCGACGGCGACGGCAGAAACGAGATCGTCTTCGGAAGCGGGCACCACTACGGCGTCTATTCGCTCGTACCGACCGCTTCCGGCAAGTGGGAGCAGCGGACGATCGATAACACCTGGTCGCAGGCGCACGCGCTGATCCTCGCCCCGCTGGAGCAGCGCCGCCAGCCGGTGGTGCTCACGGGCAAGCGGTACCTGGCGCACGACCACGACGATGGCGCGCAGGAGCCGCTCATCGTCTGCTACTACCGGTACAACCGGCGGGCGAAGGCGTGGGAGAAGGTCATAATCGACGAGGGCACGCACACGGGCACGGGCCTGCAGCTCACGGCGGTGGATCTGCGCCGCACCGGCCGCCTGGACCTGATCTGCCCCGGCAAGAGCGGGCTGTACCTGTTCGAGAACCACGGGTGAGGGCGGTGTTCGGTGTTCAGGTGTTCTGGTATTCAGGTATTCAGGACCGAACGACCCGCGGCGAGCCCTCCTGAACACCTGAATACCCGAACACTTGGAGTGCTGCTGTGAGCGTGCAACTGGCCTTCTGGCTGCTGGTCGTGTTCTGCCTGGCGGTTTACGCCGTACTGGCCCGGTCGGCGCCGGACGAGGTGGCGGCGCGCCGGCAGGCCGAAGCGGAGGCGGAGAAGAGGCGGCGGGCCGAGGCGCGGGCGCGGATCGTGGAGCGGCGGCCCGCCGCCTCCCGCGCGGGCCGGCGGCGCTCCGCGCCGGACGATTCGGAGCCCGAATCAGCAGGCGCGCATGGATCGGCGGCCAGCCGTCCCCGTGCCGCAACGGTCGCCCCGCAGCGTGGCGCCGCCAGGCCGCCGTTCCCCTTCGCGCTGCCGTTCAAACTTCCGTTCAAGCTGAAGTGGCCCTTCGCGCGGCGTCGCAGGAGGCGCTTCCCTCCGGGGGCGCCACGTCCCACTGCGAGGCGGCGACGGTAGCAGTCTTTCCGCCGTTTATCGGTGAGGACTCTCGTTCCACTTCGCCCTCAAGCGCAAGGCCCGCACGGGCAAATGATCAACGCGCGTCGCACCGCCCGCACGGGAGGCGGCGCACCCAGCTCTAAATCCGATTTGCTGCCTGCAAGCGGAGCCGGACTCTCCGCCTTCCGCGGATGCTAGGGAGCGTTGCTGCCTGCTAGCGGTCTTACGAACCCTCCGAGAACCGACCACCGGCCGTCGATATATGCCTGAAACTCGATCGCTATCCCCGCGCTGCCACGCACTTTCCGTTCGATCTGGATGATCCGCACGCGCTCTATGCGGCCCTCCTTCACTCCCGGCCTGTCGCCGAAGCGGGTGGTCTGCAGGTACTGAAGAGAGTCGGGGTCCATCGTCGCGCCCTCGTCTGTAACGATCTTGGGTAGGCGCTTGTACATGAGGAGCGCGGGACGGAGTGGCAATGAGGCCTTCAATACGGCGTAGTGCTCGGCAAGCGCGGCGAACTGCCTGTCCGTTGCCTTCACCGCGAGTCTCGCCAGCGCGGTAACGGAGATGTGTTCGTCTCCCAGAGTAAGGAAATCTTTCACGAGCCCAAAGGGGAGGCTATGAGTATCCTCGAAGAACCAGTCGCCATAAGAGACGAGCAGCGCTCCGTTCCGCCACTTGTGTATCAGTTTGTTACCGAACTGTTCCAGCGGCGCCAAAGCCTCGGCAACCGTCTGCTCCGGAGCTGGGTCGCCTTTCGCTGCTCCCGCAGCGGTCGCGCGGCGTGGAAGGCTACCGGCGACCGGGCTGGTCGGCAGCACCGCCAGTATATCCACACCGGCGCCCTCGGCAATGCGTCGCATCTGCGTGCTGTACAGTTCTGATCGCCGCATGCGACTGAGTATGGCGTGTATCTGGTCGGCGCTCTTGCCTTCCAGCAATCTCTTTAGCGAGCCGATCTGCTCGGCCGGCCCGTCGTTCGCGGTTCCGACGGGGTCATGCACCCTCTTGTCTCGAAGCGGAGAGAGGCTGGAATCTCCCGGCGCCCTCAGTCGCGCCGGAAGCTGGCGCGCAGCGAAAGTAGCCGAGAGAGTATAAGTATAGTGGCCGCTCGCCCCCTTCGCTTCCCATCGCCACGGCGCCGTCGGGAAGCTCAACAGCGACCAAAGCGCATTCATCGCGTCGGCCAGATGCACGTCCTTGAGAGCGACAACCAAAGGTATGCCTGACAAGGCGTCCCGCTCGTCCATTTGCGTTGCGACGCCAGTCTGCTTGGAGAGGCTTTCCAAGAATGCGCCCAACGGAACTTGGTCGCCAGCGAGGCTGACCTTGCGCTCCAGACGCGGGTCCTCGGCGCGGGCGGCAGCCGATATAAGGCCCTTGAGCTCGTCACCGCGAGCCACAAGGCAAGTCAGGCATAACGACAGCGCGACGATAGCACACGAAAACGACTTCATGGTTAGCTCCATGTCGACCGGCAGGATAACGGGGCGGGAGCGCTGACAAACGGGTCCGCTGGACGGCGAAACCGCCGGCCAGCGGTACATTGAGCGGCCGAACAAAGCCACCGGGCTGAATTGTCATTTTCTATGGCACAGCCGCGTCAATGTTGGGCCTGGCGAAGTTACATTAGAAATACGAGTCGATGTCGAACGGGTCATAGTCGATCTCAGAATCGACGACGGTGTTGCCGACGTTGTTCGTTACTGAGGATATCGCGTAGCCGGTGTGCGAGCCGACGCCATCGTCGCGCTGGAGAAAAACACCGAGAGGATGTCCCAATGTCAGTGGGAAGTTAGGAGGTGGTACATCTGTTTACTACGCCGCCTTGACGCGGTTTCCCTCCTGCTTGTTGTGCGCTGTCGCCGCATTTTCTCGATCGAGAGCTGCCGAGAGCATCCAGAGG
>DATGJU010000066.1:0-13392 GCA_035295045.1 Chthonomonadaceae bacterium | reverse complement strand
GCTGTCAGCACGAACGCGGGAGCGGTGGATGTCCAGCAGTTCGACGCGCAGCACACCCGGATCGCGGAAAAGGCGCGCGTCGGCGTCGGCCAGTTCCTTGAGCTGCGCCGGCCGATCGCCCCGGCCGGCTCGCACGGCGCGCCGAATACGACGGCGCGCATGGTTGTGACTCCTCAGCCGCCCGCGTATCGGCAGATGTGGCGGACGATGCGCCAGGAGGAGCCGATGTTTCAGCCTGCCGTCGGCGCGCAACAGTTCCGGCTGAGCCGCAAGATCGAGCCAGCTTTGCGGCCGACACTCTTCCGGCGCGCGGGCGCCGGGCCCGGCAGGCCGACGCAAGGACCAAGTGGCGGCAAGCGTGGCGGCCGGCCGGGCGCCGCCGGAAACAGATCCGGGGCGAACGGAGCCAATCCCATCCGGCCGGGCGCGAGTGGACCCGCCGGCATCCGGCCGGGGAATAACCGCGTCAATCCAAATCGGACCGGACCCGGCAGACCCGGATCGGACGGCCAGTCCGCGCGCCGTTCTGGACCCGGAGGCAACGGCGCGAATGGCGCGCGCAGCGATGGAGCAGCGACGAACCGGCCGCCAGCCACCGGTCCGCCAGGCGGCCACGCGAGGGCAGGCGGTCCCGCCGGCCGGGCTGGCACGGCAGGGCCGGGCCAGAGCCGACTTGCCGCCAATCCATCCGGTGCGGGCCGGCCGGCAATCGCCGGGCGCGGCGCCGGCGCTGCGGCTCGAAGGCCTGCGGGCAACAGTTCCGCAGCTCGTAGGGTGGCGGGCGGCGTCAAGGCAGGTACGAGAGCAGGTGCGGTCGAGGGGCTGCGCGCCGGCGGCAAGCCGGTCGGCGGAAAGGCAGTCGGCAAATCCGGAGCGCGCGGGCCGCTTCGTCGCAAACACGTTCCCGCAAAGTCTTCCCCCAAGAAGCCCGCGAATTCCCAGAGCTCCGGCAAGTAGCGCGCCCATCCCGCGGCAAGGGTAATCGAGCCGCGACGGCGAACCTACTCGGCGGGTGAATACGGTCAGGTGCGCCGCCATCGGCATCACAGTGGCACAGAACCCGTCCGTGCAAACTCACCGGTCCGGAAGCCGCCGTCAAATCCGCCCCGGCCCCGGCCACGCGGCCGCATAGCAGTCCAGGACCCAGATGAAGACCAGCGCCAAAACCTCGCCGGAACGGATCGCCGCCGACGCGCTGACGCGGATCCGCGCGATCTGCATGGCTCTGCCGGAGGCCGAGGAGCAGCCGTTCGGCGGCCACACGGCCCCCGCGTTCCGGGTACGGGACAAACTGTTCGTCACGATCAGCGAGGACGGCACGGCGATGACGTTCAAGGGCCAGCCGGGCCTTCAGCAGGCCCTCGTCGCCGCGGAGCCGGAGCGGTTCTTCGTTCCGCGCTACGTCGGCCACAAAGGCTGGGTCGGCGCCCGGATCGACGTCGCGCAGGACTGGGAAGAGATGGGCGAGCTGATCCTCGACAGCTACCGTATGATTGCGCCGAAGGGGCTCGCGGCGCAGGTCGGGGGCGGTCGCGCAGAGCGGTGAGCGGGCGGTGAGAATACCCAACTCCGAAAGGCGCCCGCCGTGTGATCCGTACCAGGCGTCGCCGGTACCGGGTGTTACGCACTCCCGACTTCCGAGTGCAGCCGCCCTTCGCGTGATCGGGTGTTGAAAACACGCGACTCCAAAGTGCAGCCGCCCTTCGGACGGGGCGGCGGATGTGCGTTCGTCGGTACGGAGATTGTTCGTTCTAGTCGGGCGTCCTCAACGTCCAGGCCCGAGGAGACGTGTAATTGACCAACGATGCAGTGAATGGCTGGACGCCGGAGGCGCCGCGCGACGAGATCCGGCCGCACTTCGCGCACGGGACCAACGGCGCGCTCGTGATTGATGGCGGCGGGCGCGAGGGCGCGGACGGCTGGTGGGCGAAGCCGTTTACCGTCATCGGCGGCCGGTACTATCACTTCTCGGTCCGTTATCGAGCGCACGGCGTTGAGACTCCCCGGCGTGGCGTGCTGGCGACGATCGATTGGCGGGATGCACAGGGCCAGCCGGTACTCGAGGATCGCCCGACCGTATCGAACGTCCTGCCCTCCTACCGCCGACTCGCCGAAACCGAGCACCCGGAGACGCGCACACCATCCGTGGACGGCTGGACCGAAATATCGGACAGCTACCGGGCGCCGGCGGACGCGACACAGGCTATGGTCGAGCTTCACCTGCGATGGGAGCCGCGCGCGCACGTCGCGTGGAGAGAGGCGACCCTTGAGGAGGCGTCCGCGCCGCCGCCGCGCCTGGCGAGACTCGCCGCCGCGCACCTGAAACCGGCAGGCGCGGATACGATCGCGGAGCGCTGCGCGCTCTACGAGCCGCTGATCGCGGAGGCGGCGCGGCGGAAGGCGGACCTGATCGTCCTGGGCGAGACCATCCCCTACTACGGCAAAGCCAGCAGCATGGTTGAGACCGCGGAGCCGATCCCCGGCCCCTCCAGCGACTATTTCGCAGGCCTGGCGCGCAGGCACGGCCTTTACATCGTCGCGGGGCTGGTGGAGCGCGCCGGGCCGCTGGTCTACAATACGGCGGCGCTGCTGGACCCGGAGGGCCACCTGGCGGGCATCTACCGCAAGACCACGCTGCCCCGCAACGAGATCAAGGCAGGCATCGCGCCGGGCAGCGACTATCCCGTGTTCGAGACACGGTTCGGCAAGCTCGGCATGATGATCTGTTACGACGGCTTCTTCCCGGAGGTGGCACGCGCGCTGGCGAACCGCGGCGCGGAGGTGATCGCCTGGCCGGTCTGGGGCTGCAACCCGCTGCTCGCCGCGGCACGCGCCTGCGAAAACCACGCCTACGTGGTCAGCAGCACCTACGAGGACGTTTCGCACGGCTGGATGCTCTCGGCGATCTACGATCACACCGGCACGCCGATCGCGCACGCCACGGAATGGGGCACGATCGCGCTGGCCGAGGTCGACCTGAACGCGAGGACGATCTGGCCAAGCCTCGGCGACTTCCGCGGCAAAATTCAGCGGCATCGACCGGTCATTGGTTGCTGGTAGCGGGTAGCTGGTAGCTGGCTAATTCGGACCCGACCAGAAACCAGGAACCAGGAACCGCTGGCTACAGGCTGCATGATACGAAGGGCGACACTATGTGGAAACTGGGACTGCATTCGGTTAGCTATGCGGGGGTTTGGGACGGGCAGGTGGCTCTGCCGCTGGAGCAGTTCGTCGACCATGCGGCGGACCTGGGCTACCAGGGCGTAATGCTTATGGCCAAGCGCGGCCACGCCTCGCTGCTGGACATGACGGAGGGACGCCGGAGCGACCTGCGCGCCCGAATGCGAGATCGCGGCCTGGAGCTGGCGGCGCTGGCCGGCTACACGGACTTCACCGCCAACGCCGACCGGGCGGACATTCCGTTTCTGGAGATGCAGGTCGTCTACGTTCGCGAGTGCGCCCGCCTGGCGCACGACCTGGGCGGCGGCATCGTCCGGATATTCACGGGCTACGAAAGCGACCGACTCACGCCTGGCCAGGGCTGGCTGCGGTGCGTGAAGGCCGTACGAGACTGCGCCCGCCTCGCCGCCGACTTCGGCGTGACGCTGGCAGTGCAGAACCACCACGACATCGCCGTCCACTATCAGGCGCTGGCGGACTTCATCGACGAGGTGGGCGAGCCGAACGTGAAGGCCGGTTTCGACGCCTGGGCGCCGGTGCTGCAGGGACTGAGCGGCCCGGCGCTGGCGGAATCGGTCCGCGCGCTCGGGCCGCGCATCGCGCAGACGATCGTGGCGGACTACGTGCTTCAGCCGCGGTTCCACTATGCGCCGTCACTGACGAGCTACACGCCCGCGCAGCCGGAGGCGAAGGCGGTGCCGGTCGGCGAGGGCATCATCGACTATGAGACCTTCTTCACGGCGCTCAAGCAGACCGGCTTCGACGGTTACGTGACATACGAGATGTGTTCCGCGATCCGCGGCGGGGGCAGCCAGGAGAATATCGACCGCTGCGCCCGCCGCTTTGTCGAGTGGATGGCTCGCTGGGAACAGGCCTAATCGACGTCGGTGAACGTCTTCGGATCGACCTTGTCCAGCACCTTGAACTCCGTGATCTCCTGGGTGAGGTAGGGCGTTTCTTCCCGCTTCGCCACGAGCTTCATTGCCTTCTTGATGCCGCCCGTATCTTTGTACTCCGAGAAGTCCATGGTCTGCATGAATTCGCCCTGGTTGCCGAAGCCGCGCACAGTGCCGATCATTCGCACCGGAAGGCCCGACTCCTTGTCGAAGTAGATCTTGAACTCCTTCTTGTCCGGCGCCGTGACGTTCAGCCCCGCAGCGGGCTTGTCGCCGACCTTCACTTCCGCGATGGGCGCCAGCTTGAACGCCTTGTCCCGCAGGGGCAGGATCATCACCGGGATGGCGGTGAGGTAGGCCGTCCGCTTCTGCTCCGCCAGCGCGTCTCCCTCCAGCGGGGCGCTGTTGCCGCCGAACTTTCGGACGCCCTTGTCGCCGGACACGGCCACGGTAAGGTGGAAATCGTTGCCGTTAAAGCTGCCGGTCACATCCTGGCGGTAGTGATCCACTCCGTCGAGCACGACGGCGGTTGCGCCGACGTTGTCGTTGCCGTTGAACGAGATCGTCGTCTTGGACTTCCATGAGACCATCCTTGCTTTGGCGAGCGCCTCTTCGCCGCCCATCGCCTTCACGGCCTTGTCGACGATCGCCTTCGCGTCTGCCGCGTCGTCGGCGCGAACGGATCCGGCCAGTCCGAGAACCAGGGCGCCGGCGGCGGCCAGCACGCACCATTTCAGCATGGGACCCTCCTTTGCGAGCTCGCGGCCGCGGCGCGGCCTGCCCGTGTGTGGTCGTTGATTCCGCGCCCGCGGCGCCCATTCCTCCAGTCACCGAGGCGCACCGGCCGATTGTCCACGCAGGCGCAGCGAATTGGTCCACGGTTTCGGCCACGGCCCTGCCCTATGCTACTCTCGTACCCGGCGGCCGAGCGCCTGCCTGCCGCCGGGATATATCACCCGGCCCTCCCGAATATGTCCGGAAGCGTAGTCGGGAGGGATCGGGACGTCTGCCTTCGGAAATCGGGCGCTCGCGATGGCCGCGTCCACACATCGCCCCATAGGGACTCGCAATGGGACAGGGGCTGTCGCCTTCCTGCGCGATAACTGCTCGCCACTGCATCTGGCCGCAACCCCGCGCCTGCGATTTGCAATTAATCCGCACGGTGTATTGACAGTCCGGCCGCTTTCTCTCATGATCTGAGTCGTCCCCATATTACGTTCGCTTGCTGCCACCGCGCGAACCACTCTGGTTAACGCCACGTGGATCGCCAGCAGTGCGCACTCTTTTGCCGCCGCGGAGGTCCCTTATGCGCCGAAGAAGATCTGGTGGGATCGAACACAAAGTATCCGGCCGCGCCCAGTTTTGCCGTTTCGGGCGGCGGCGGCGGCGTCTCGGCGTCCGCAGCGATGCCCAGCGGGGACGGCGGATATGTTCAGCTTTCAACACCAGACAGCGGTTTCTATGTAGGCGTCTCGTCGTTTACGCTAACTGACTTTGGGATCGGCGGAACTGGCTTCAGCGGCTGCGGCGGCGCGCCGTTCCAGGGCGGTCCGGGCGGCAGCGCCGGTACCGTTCCCGGACAGAATACGCACGTGTCGCTCGCCACGCAAGGTTGGAAACTGGTAAGTGGCGGCCAATTGGCCGATCTCGTACCGGTTAACGTCGGTTTCTCCTGCTCAGGCGGGGATGGCGGAAAGGGATCCAACAGCGCGCCGGGCGGAAAACACGGGGCGACCGACGCCGGAACCAGTCTCGGACTCGATGGCAATACCGGAACTCTGTGCTCTGGTTCCGCGGGCTGCAACGGGGGCGTACTCGCGAAGACGTATCAGACAACGCCGCTGAACTTCGAGGGCATCGCGTTCAATAATTCGGGCCACGTGGTGGGCAGGAAAGACACGATGGCCGTCTTCTGGGACGGTACGAATCTCACCATGCTGGGGCCGGGCGCGGCGTCTGCAATCAACAACGGTGATGCCGTGGTCGGAAGTGACGGGGCTAGCGGCACCGCCTGGTACTGGACCAAAGCGACCGGGCGTACCGTCCTGCAGGCGCCGCCGGGCACCTTCTCGGTGGTCGCAACGTGCATTAACGCGAACGGGATGATAGCTGGCTACTACATCCAAACGGCACAATCCTTTCCAACTCCCGTCGTCTGGCAGAGCTTCCAATCCGGCGCCGCCAAGCTTGCCTTGGATCCAAAGATTCTCGGCGCGTACGCTCGCGCGATCAACGACAATGGAGTAATTGCCGGCGACACCGGCGTCGACCCGATACGGTGGGACAGCCCATCGGCGCCCTCGACACTGCTGAGCGACCTTGCCCCGGCGGGGAGGACGCACGCCGTGAGGATCTACGCAGTAAACGCAGCGGGCGACGTTTTCGGCGCCGGCGCCGTGCCGCAAGCCAATTTGCATCCCATGACGTGGCGGGCCGGCGCCACAACCGGCGTGGACCTTGTCGCGGGGGATGCCTCCGACAGCCAGGGATGGATCGAAGGCGTCAACTCCGCCGGCTCTCTGGTCGGCAGCTACGCGCAGTTCGGCGCCGCCTTTGACGGCACGAACGCGCTGGTGCTCAATGCTCGCGTATCGAACCTTAGCACGGCTGGCGTGATCGATGCCCTCGCGATCAACGATTGCGGCCAAATCCTCGTTGCGACCAGCGCCGGCACCGCCATCCTCACACCGCAATAGCCGATCGCGCTGCGGGAAGCGGGCGGGCCGCCGCCTTCAAGCCGGCGTAGTTCGCGTCCGGCTCCGCCTCCAGCAGGATGAGCGCGGCGAAGCGGCGGGCGCGCCGTGGAGCATGGCGCGGCGCAGTTAGTCCCCCAGGCGAGCGCTCTGCAGGTGGGTCGGTCCGAAAGATGGCGCCAGGTGCGCTAAGATGCGCCGCGTTGTCGGCGCTTGAACTGACGATGGCGGCGAGCGCGACGAGCTGGCGGAGGGCCAGATCGTGGATCGGGAGGACACGCTGACCTACCGGATGGCGTTCGACGCGCCGAAGGACACCACGGGCAAGAAGCTGACGATGGCGGAGGTGGTCGACAATTCGGGCCACAGGACGCGGTCGCTGGTGTTTGGCCTGAGCGAAATCAAGTAGTCCGCCCTTTTCACAATGTGGCGCTCAGCGCGCCGCGGCAAGCGCGGGCTTGATCCAATCGAGGGTGGTCATCGGGGATTCACTGTAGTTGTAGAACATGACGCCCTCGGCCCCGCCCTGCTTCACCGCTGCGACGATCTCCGCGAGCTCGGCCTGATCAGCGACCGAGTCCAGGCCGAGACGCACGCCCATGTAGAGCTGGTGGCGCGCGGAGAGGTCTTGCTTCGCGGCCCGCGTGGAGGCGAGGACCTGGGCGGGCTTCTGGCCGTAGACGCCGCTGTTGTACACGTCCACCGCGCCCGCGTTTCCCAGCGACGGCCTGCCGAGCAGGTAGAGCAGCGCGCCGGACGGCCGCATCGCCGCCTTGATCTCTACGACAAGTGTCTCCTCGATTTCGCGCCGGAAGGCGCGCATGGCCGTCAATTCCGGCAGGTGCGCCTCCGCCTCCGCCATGCTCTGAGGGTGGCCGGCGGGCCGGCCTGGCGCGGCGGCCATGCCGGCCTCCAGAACTGCGCGCACGGCAGCCCGCACGCGCCGGATGTCCACGTGCTTGCCCTCCGCCGCACGGATACAGGCCTCGCAGAAGCAGAGATCCATGAGCTGCGTCTCGACCGGGGAGAGCACGGTCAGGTCCCGCTCATGGTGGTGGCCGTGACGCAGACCCATGTATTCCGGCGATTCGAGCTGTACCGCGTGCAGAGGCAGAGAGTTCGCAAGATCGCGGCAGAGCGCGCACAGGTAGGCACGGCCATGCTCGTTCGCGGGGCAGAGCGCGTGCGGGTAGGAGTCGCCGAAGCAGTTACGGACCGTACACTCCGGGTGGAGCAGCCCCAGCCGTGTGTTGTGGCAGCAGACGGTCCAGGAAACGAGCTTGAGGCCGTGCCGGTCCAGCCGGCGGCCGGCCTCGCGCATCCAGTCGGTCTTCGCGCAGACCGAGGCGACGCGCGGCTTGAGCGGCGTGCGGGAGTAGAGGGCGAGGTTCGGCTGGAAATAGACGCTGCCGTCCTCCGTCATGAAGGCGCGGCACTTCGGATTGTGCGGATGGATGAACCAGCCGGCATGGTAGGATCCGGCGACCTGTAGAGCCGTTATGCCGGCGTCCGCCGCCCAGCCCATCACCTTGTCGATGCCCTCATCCGCCAGGTCCCAGGCGAACATCCAGAGTCCTGAGTACATCCGTGATCCCCTCCAGCAGCCGGCCGAGCGACCTCGCAATCTCTCCGCGCCGGCGCCGTCTGCGTACGAACTCCTGGAGGCGCCTCCATGAACGGCCGGACGACTGCAAGCAGTTCTATCGCAGGGCCAATCCTACTCGCCCAGGCGGCGATTACGCCGGGCGATCCAGTAGAGCACGAAGGAGGACAGGCCGGCAAACTTGTAGCCCGGGTCGACATACTTCTCGATGCAGTAGAACATGAAGTAGTAGAACCGGCAGAATCCCCAGATCGCAATCCCGCAGAGCGCGACGGCGCGGACCGACATCGTGTCCAGAGCAAGGATTCCGAGCGCGAAGATGCCGAGCGCGACGAACAGAAACCCCTTCACGAGAATCAGCGGCTTGCTCTTGATGTCGCCAAGCATGGTTCGTGGCTCCTGACGAGGATTCAGCGCGTCGAAGCAGCCGGCATTCTCGGGAGCTCGTCGCGTCGTGGTGACCGGGCTGGCGATGCGCTCGGCAGAGGACGAGTGGCCGAGAGCCGCGCGCTCGACCAGAATGCTGAGCGCTCCGCCATTGCCGTTCGCCAGATCGCAGGCACGCTGCACGCATGACTGCGGAAGGCGGCCGTCCGCGAGGCCTGGTGCCGGCGCCTGAGGAGAGCCCGCCGCCAGAGTCCCGCTGGATCCGCGGGCAGTCGCGCAGAGGCCGGAGTGAAACCTCCGCGCGATTCCTGGCGCAGCATCTGGGCGCTGCTCAGATCGGCATCCGGCGCGCTCTATTCCGGCGCGGCATCGGCGCGAACCAGCTCCGCCGCATCGGCCGTACGGACGCCGGACGCGGCGCGCAGCAGCGACTTCGCGGACGCCCGCTCCAGGGACGCTCCGCGCAGGAGCGAGTTGTGCGCGGTCTGCTTCTCGACGCGGACCTTGAGATATAGCAGGCACTCCTCCGCCGCGGTTTTCACCTGGCGCTGCGCCTCGGTCAGTCCCAGCGCGGCCGGTCCGCCAGTCTCCGCGAGCCGGCGAACGATCGGAATGGCGCTCGCGTCGCCCACCTGCTCGTAGGCCTTGAGGATCGCCAGCCGGAAGGCCAATTCCCTGTCCGTAGTATTTCTGAACAGCTCACGGATGTCCTTGTCGCCGACCTGCTCCGGGGGCGAAGCGAGCTTCCGGTTCAGGACCGCGCGATGCTCCGGCGTCAAGAGGGGCGACTGGTCCGCGCGAAGCCTCGGCAGCAGTCGCGTCAGGCCGCGCTTTGCCGTCTCGTGCGCGTCCAGCGTGTCGTATGTGAACAGATCGACCAGCGCGCCGACCGACTCGACGGAGCTGTCGGCGGACATCGCGCTCGCGAACCGGCGCGCCGTCCGCGTCCGGTTTCGCAGCATCACGGCGACCACGCCCGCGGACGCGCCAACGAGGACCAGGTTGAGCACCGTGAGGATCGGGAATACCTTAGTCCAGAAGTCGATATTCCCGTCGTTCAGGCGAATCAGCGTCTGGACCGCGCACGTGTAGACCAGCGTGAGGGCCACCATGGAGAAGACGGCGACATCGACGGTCCGCTTGTGCCGGCGGGCAGTCGCAGACAGCTCGGCGCGTGTTGCGGCCAGGCTGCTCTCCGTAACCAAATGCACTGCGACAGAGTCCTCGCCCGCCAATCGGGACATCACGGCCTGCTGCGACGATTCGTTAGCCGATGTCTGATCGACCGTTTTGCTCGTGTTCATAGTCAAATTGACGGTCCGACGGTGTAAATGAGTTCACGTGGCTGTCCGACATGACGGACCTCAAAGATGCGGGTTGGGCTCGCCTGGCGGACATCCCATGCGGGACTTCTACACCTCCAGATTCCCTCTTTCCCCGGCGGCTCGAGTGGCGGACCGCACCTCCCATCCCCTCCATGCCGATGGGCTGGCTGCGCGGACCTCACCCCCTGAATCCCCCTCTCCCGGGCGGCTCGTTCCACTCGCCCGGGGAGAGACGGACTTGGCTGGTTGGCGGGTTGGGCTGACTGGCGGCAGAATGCCGTGCAATGTGACAGGATGCGTATTAGTGAAAGCCCGCCGCGGCGATGCCGCGGCGGGCGATCGGGCTGCGCCTTACCAGGCGCCAGACGAGGCCGGTGCGCGAGTTTTCGACGTTCAGGAGGAGCATGCCGAGATCGATGCCGATCACGTCGGGATCGTACCAGTCCCTATCCAGATTGAACGCGTCGCAAAAGCCGTACCGGCCCCAGATTATATCGCGCAGCGCCCACATGTCTGCCAGCGCCTGCTCGGATCGCTTCGGTGTGAAGAGGATGCCGGCTATCATGCCGGACGGGCTGACGGTGCCGCCGTTCGCGCCGTCCACGGGCCTGTCCGCGCCGTATCCGTCCGGCCGATCGAAGGCGTTGATGGCCCAGAAGCCCGCAGCGTAGGTCTTGCTCTGCGTGGCGCGGGCGCAGTAGGCCTGGTCGGCTCGGTGCGCGCTGCGCCACGCCGTCCACCAGTCGCGTCCCTGACGGTCGCGCAGGCCGCGCAGGTCGAAGTAGCCCGGCGTCATCTGCGCCATGAAGATGGGGCTCGGCCCGCCGAAGACCGCGAAATCCTCGACGCGGCGGGTAGGGAAGGTCCAGGAGTCCCAGGAGCTTGCGGGCAGGCCGTTCGGCTCCGGCGTGCCGAGGGCGAGCAGGTAGAGGAAGCAGGCCTCGCTGTATCCCCTCCAGCGCGCCTCGAGGAACCCGCGCTCCGGGTTCCAGCCCATTGCGGGCGCGGACTCGTCCGGCAGCGCGCCGCCGTTCGTGCGCATCCAGCGCCAGTCCATGCGGCCCGCGATCTCGCCGGCGAGCCGTTCCACCTCCGTGCGCGGCCAGTACTCGCCGGCAGTCAGGCCGCCGAGCGCCAGCAGCGCGCTGTCGATCGAGCTCAGCTCGCTGCTCCAGACCCGCGCTCCCGTTGAAGCGTCCAGGAAGTGGTAGTAGAAGCCGTGGACGCAGGCCAGCCTCGCATCGACGAACCGCAGCGTGAGCAGGCAGCGGTCGTATCCCTCCTTACTCGTGATCCAGTGGTGCTCCACGCCGATCGGCATCGCGGCCAGCATGTAGCCGGTCGCCGCGATGGAGGCGACGGCTGGTCCCTTCGGCTCCGCGCCGTCCGCGCCTTCCCGGTTCGGCGCGCGATCCTTCGTCAGCCCGGTGGCCGGATCGGCCTCGCGCCAGAAGTAGTCGAAGGCGCGCCGCTCGACGGTCGTGAGCAGCTCGCCCGATTTCGGCGGCTCCGCGGCCAGCACGGGCCGGGTGAAGAGGAGAAGCCCGAGGAGGAGGATATGCCACGTCTTCGCACTCATTCGAACTCCCATTCGGAACCCGGGGGCTATCTGTTGGACCGGTTCCCGCTCCGGCGGAGGATGATTGACGGTACCATCATACCGCGAGATGCGAGTTTCGACCCGTATGCGGAAACTATCTCTTCTGCGACGGCCACACGAAAGCGTTGGAATGGGCGAAGGTCCGCGAGAACGACTTCGATCTATTCAGAATCGTAAAGCGGTCGAGCGAGCGCGCTCGATAGCCACTCTGCGCCGCTGCTCAGTCGCA
The DNA here is from genome assembly GCA_035295045.1 of Chthonomonadaceae bacterium. Lineage (GTDB taxonomy): Bacteria > Armatimonadota > Chthonomonadetes > Chthonomonadales > Chthonomonadaceae > DATGJU01. Next base: position 1,479 of record DATGJU010000066.1, on the reverse strand, counting down.
CGTCGCCGCGTAGTTTCCTCTCGACAAGGAGTTGCCCGGTTGGCGGCGAACCTGCCGGCAGCGACTGAACAGGAGGCACGGCGATGCGTGTGGACCTGGAGGGCAAGGCGGCGCTGGTGACGGGCGCCGGGCGCGGCATCGGCCGGGCGATCGCGAACGCGCTGGCGGCAAGCGGGGCGCGCGTGCTCTACACCGACATCGACGGCGCCTCCGCGGAGAGCGCTGCGGCGGAAGCGGACGGCTGCGCGGCGCTGGAGTTGGACGTATCCGACCCGGCGGCCTGCGAGCGGGGTGTCGCGGCTGCCGTGGCGCGGTTCGGCGGCCTGGATATCCTGGTTAACAACGCGGGCGTAAACACGATGGCGCACCGCGTGAATGTGGACCGGTTCCCGCTGCACGAGTGGGAGCGGATCCTGCGCGTCGATCTCACCGGCGCCTTCCTAATGAGCCAGGCCGCATGCGAACCGATGCTGCGGCAGCAGTCCGGCCGGATTATCAACATCGCCTCGGTGGCAGGGCTGGTGCCTCTGCGCCTGCAGAGCGCCTTCGTGGCCGCCAAGGCCGGCCTGGTCAACCTGACGAAGGCGATGGCGCTGGAGCTGGGACCGCAGGGCGTACTGGTAAACGGCATCGCGCCCGGCTCGATCATGACGGACGGGACGCGGCAGCTCTTTTACGGCGAGGATGGCATGTTCCACGATCGGGCCGCGGCGCTCATTGCGCACATTCCCCTTGGCCGGCCCGGCACGCCGGAGGAGATCGCGCACGCCGCGCTCTTCCTCGCCGCGCCGGAGAGCAGCTACGTCAACGGCCACATCCTCACCGTCGATGGCGGCTGGACCGCCGGCTATGCGCGCGAGTTCTAGGGAGTTCCAATGGCTAATATAACGCAGTTCCAGGGCTATGAGAGCCCGAATCCCACGATTCCGCGGCCGGAAACGCCGGTCGAGCCGATGATCGTGACGGTGCAGGATGGGGTGCCGGTCGCCTATCCCGGCTGTCACGGGCTCGGCGTGCGCGTAGTGCACCCGGTCAATCCGAAGGCGCCGGCGAAAAACCTCGGCCTGGTGATGTTCTACCTTCCGCCCCACACGATCAACGACGTCGGCTCCCACGAAACGGAGGAGACGTACGTTATACTGGAAGGCCGCGGCACGATGACCTTCGCCAACGGCCGCCGGCAGGAGGTTGCGAAGGGCGACTTCGTCTACCTCCCGCCCTGGTGCGAGCATGGCATCGAGAACACTGGCGCCGACACGTTGGTGGTCTTGATATCCACGTCGCCGCCGAATCCATAGAGGCAGATCTAGATTGCGAGCGCGGCGCGCAGGTGGTCGAGCGAGGCGTTGCCGCCGGAGCAGACGATACCTACGCGCTTTCCGGCCAGCTCGTGGCGAAGGCGGTAGGCGCCGGCGAGCGCCGCCGCGCCAGCCGGCTCAGCGAGGGTGTGGGCAAGCTCGATCATGGCTCGCATCGCGT
>DATGJU010000065.1:0-4232 GCA_035295045.1 Chthonomonadaceae bacterium | reverse complement strand
AGCCCGCCGGACTTGAAGGCGTAGTCCTTGATGATGAAATCGCCATCCACCGGTGTCGGCGCCTGGACGACCGGCGATCACATGATCCCCGCCAATCCCAACAGTCATGCCAATACCATCGTTATGCGCCTCCGTGGAACTCTGGCAACACGCTTGATTGCGCACCCAGCAGCCAGCGAGCCGTTTCTACCGAGTTACGTTCGGGCGACATGCGTCCATCCTTTAACGGCGTGCCGCCGATCGGTGTCCACCATTATAGCCCGGATCGGCGGCGAGCAGACATCATCACGTGGCCTTCTGGTTCCCCGCGCACCGGGATTCCTGCGGATCGCCAATTCTCGCCACCACCACTCGGCGCGTTCGCAGTCTATGTCCGGGTAGGCGAGGCGAGTCCAATCGGAGACAGCCTTATGCGGGGCCGTCCGCCTGCTTGGCGGTCAACGTGCTGGCCGTGCGCGCGCGACATATTGTGCATTGTTTCACAATCTGCCCAAACCCGGCGGCTCGGTGCGCGTTATGTGAAATACCTCACAATGTACAAGTCCGCGACCACGCCTTTGTGAATAAAATCACAGACGCAAATGGCGGCCCGCCGGTCTGAGACTTTTTGCGCAGAGTTGGGAACTACGGCCGGAGGGAGATCGTCTATCCTATCCCGCAGTCCGCCGCGCGGCGCGGCGAGAGGGAGAGAGCCAGGTGCGAAATGCCGACGACAAAGGAGCGGCCGAAGGCCGAGCGCAACGGGACGGGAGAAAGGCGCGCGTCGCGCGCGCGCTCGGAGAAGCCGGCGGACGCGCCTGTTAAGCCGGCCGAGGAGCGCGGCGCCGGCCCGCGGTCGCTGTGGAAGGGCGCGATCAGTTTCGGGCTGGTGACGATCCCAATCAAGCTCTTCCCTGCCACCGGATCCAAGGACCTGTCCTTCCACCTGCTACACGCCAGGTGCAACACGCGGCTGAAACAGCTTCGATGGTGCCCTGCGTGCAACCGCGAGGTGGCCTGGGATGAAGTGGTGCGGGGCTACGAGTACGCCAAGGACCAGTACGTTCGGCTGACGGACGAGGATTTCGACAAGCTGCCGGTGGCGAGTAAGCACAGCATCGAGCTGTCGGCCTTCGCGCACGAGTCGGAGATCGACCCCCTCTACTATGAGAAGAGCTACTATCTGGAGCCGGAGCCGACCGGGCGCAAGTCGTTCGCGCTGCTCCTGAGGGCGCTGAGCGACAAGCGGCTTACGGCCATCGGCAAAATCGCGCTGAGGGAGCGGGAGCGGCTCTGCGCTTTGCGCGTCCACGATGACAGCCTCGTCCTCGAGACGTTGTACTATGTCGACGAGATCCGCCCGTCGCATGCCATCGGCTCGGCCGCTGCGGAGATTGGGCCGCGCGAGCTCGACATGGCGCACAAGCTGATCGACTACCTGACCGAGCCATTCCAGCCGGAGAAGTACCGCGATGAGTATCGGCAGGCAGTCACGGAGCTGATCGAGCACAAGCTGCACGGCCAGGAGGTCGTCCGGTCGCCGGAGGCGCCGCAGGGCGAGGTGATCGACTTGATGGAGGCGCTGCGTGCAAGTCTCGCTGCCGAGACGGGCAAGCGAGGAACGGCAGCGGCGCCGCCGTCCAGGAAGCCCGGCCGTGGCGCGGCCTCGCGCAGTCGAGCGCACACAGCGGCCTGAATGGCGCGACGGAGGAACGCCGGATGCCTCGGAGCTACGCGGAAAAGCGCAATTTCGCCCAATCGCCGGAGCCGGCCGGACTCGACTCCGCCGACTCGCAAAGGAATGCCGCGGGACGCGAGCGCCGTTTCGTGATCCACAAGCACCGTGCGCGGCGGCTGCACTACGACCTGCGGCTGGAGCACGACGGCGCGCTCAAGTCTTGGGCGGTCCCGAAAGGTCCGTCGCTCGATCCGTCCGTAAGGCGCCTCGCCGTGATGGTGGAGGACCATCCGCTCGCCTACGCCGCCTTCGAGGATGTGATCCCTGCTGGCGAGTACGGCGCGGGTGACGTGATTGTGTGGGACGAGGGGACCTGGGCGCCGCTCTCCGAGGAGGATTTGGAGCTAAATGGCCGTGCCGCCGACCGCGCCATCACGGACGGACTGCGCCATGGCAAGCTCTCATTCGCGCTTCACGGCAAAAAACTGCTTGGCTCATGGGCGTTGGTGCGCAAACGCGACGGCGACGACTGGCTGCTTCTCAAGCACCGCGACGCGTTCGCCGACGCCGAGCACGACGTGCTCTCCCGGGACCGCTCTGCCGTCTCCGGCCGAACCATCGACGAGCTGCACTCCGGCCGGCTCGCGCCTGCGGCAAGCGTGATGCCGTCCCAGCGTCCGGAGGCGGCACGGTACAGCGACGCGCCGACCGGCGCCAGGCGCGCGACCGTTGGCGCGATCCCACTGGAGCCGATGCTCGCGGGGACCGGTGATGCCCCGTTTACCGACAAGGCCTGGCTTTTCGAGCCGAAACTCGACGGAATGCGCGCGCTCGCGATCATAGCCGGCGGCGAGAGCGCCCACCGGCGGTCGCATCTGTTCTCCCGGCGCGGCATCGATATTACACAGGCGTTCCCCGCCCTCGTAGCCGCCCTGAGCAACGCCGTCAAGGGCGAAGTCGTCCTCGACGGTGAGATCGTTTCGCCGGACGCTTCTGGCGCGCCCTCGTTCCAGAGGCTGCAGCAGCGGATGAACCTCCGAGGCGCGGCTGCCATCGCGCGCGCCGATATCCATTACCCGGTACAGTACTTCGCCTTCGATCTGCTCTACGCCGACGGTTACGACCTGCGTGCCGTGCCGCTGGACCGCCGTAAGCGCCGGCTCGCCTGCGCGCTGCACGTGGCAGGGCCTGTACAGCTCGTGGCCTACTTCCCCGAGGTCGGGGAGAGCGCATACGCCCATGCCATCCGTCACGGATTCGAAGGAGTAGTTGCCAAGCGGCTCGACAGCCGCTACGAGTCCGGCCGTCGCTCGCAGGCCTGGCTCAAAATCAAAGAGACGGCGAGCGATGAGTTCGTGATTGGCGGCTACACGCAGGGCGCGGGCCGTCGCGCCGCCACGTTCGGGTCGCTGCTGCTCGGCCAGTTCGACTCCGGCGGCCGCCTGCAGTACGCGGGTCACGTCGGCACTGGTTTCGACGAACGCACGCTGAACGACGTGCTCCGCAGTATGGAGCCGCTGCGATCACCGAACCAGCCCTTTGCCGCGAGCCCACGCGCCAACGCGCCGGTCACTTGGCTGCGGCCGGAATTGGTGGCTACCGTGAGGTACATGGCGCGCACCGCCGACGGAATCCTTCGTGCACCGGTCTTCGTCGGCCTCCGGCAAGATAAGGAGGCCGCCGAGGCGCGCACTGCCGATCCCGCCGTTCCGCCGGCAAACGTGGGACCGGCGGACGGCGCCTCGGAGATCGGGCAGGTGTTAGAGGCGCTTGGGGCGCGGACAGAGAGCGCGACAATCGAAGTAGGCGGGTACCGCATGGAGCTCACAAACCTCGACAAGCCGCTCTGGCCGAAACTCGGCGAGCGCCGCGCCATAGTCAAGCGCGATCTGCTCGCTTACCTGGCCGAGTGCTCGCCCTTTCTACTGACACACATGCGCGATCGGCCCTTGACGCTGCGCCGCTATCCGAACGGCATCGCCGGCAAGAGCTTCTACCAGCGCCATTGGCCGCATGCGTTGCCGGAGTTCGTCGAGACCATACGTGGCGAGCAAGGCGGCGAGGAATCCAGCGATCGAGGCGATTCGTACCTCCTATGCAACAACCTGGCTACGCTGCTGTGGCTGGGGCAGCTTGCGGTTATCGAGCTGCACACGTGGCTTTCGCGCGACAGCCGATTCCCGGACGCCGGCAATGTGCCCGTCGAAGGCGGCTACGGAGGCGACGACGGCGGCGCGCTGCTCGACTATCCCGACTTCATCCTGTTCGACCTCGATCCCTATCTCTATTCGGGACACGAGGCGCCGGGCGCAGAGCCGGAGCTGAGCCGCGCGGCGTACGCTGTGGCCTGCGAGGTCGCGCGCCGGCTCCGCGCCCTGATCGAGAGCCTGGGGCTCGAACTATTCGTCAAGACCTCCGGCAAGACCGGGCTGCATCTGCTCGTGCCAGTCGTTCGACGGCACGACTTCGCCGCCATCCGAGCGGCCTGCGAGACAATTGGGCGCTACCTGATGAAGGCGTACCCCAACCTGATCACGATGGAGTGGACCACAGAGCGCCGCACCGGTAAGGTCTT
>DATGJU010000064.1:0-2516 GCA_035295045.1 Chthonomonadaceae bacterium | reverse complement strand
GCCGGGCCGAGCGGCGCGGAGCTGATGAAGCGAGCGGAGGCGCTGGAGGCGGCGGGCAAGTACCACGAGGCGGGTGATGTGTACACGAAGGCCGCCGACGCGTTCGAGACGGCCGGAAACGTCGCGGAAGAGGCAAGGGCGCTCAAGAAGTCCGCCGCGATGCTTGAAAAATCGGCAGGCGAGCTGGCGAATGGCGCGCCGCGCGCAACCGCTGCGGCGAACAACCGGCCCGCGCCTCCGCAGCCGGCCGCCAATCCGCCGCCCATCCGACCCGTGAGCCTGCCTTCGCTGCAACCCAGGGCCGGCTACATCATCGGGCGAGTCGTGGCCGAAGGCGGAGGCGCGGTTACGCGGTGTACGATGGACTATTCCGGCTTCGAGGACGGCGTGCTAGCCTCACCGGGGTTCAACGGGGCGCTGCAGGAGACGGTCCGCGGGAGCGTCCAGGTCGCAGGGGGCCGCTATCAGATCAAAGTCCCGCCGGGCGCCTACCGCATTTCCGGCTACGCAACGTTCGAGTGGCATGGCCGCACGTACAACTTCCCGCTGGAGCCGATCAATGAGCCGGCCCGCCACGACTTCGCCGGCCTGGCTCTGGACAAGCTGCGCGGGGGCCTGGTCCGGGACTTCGTGCTGAAGCTTACCGGCAGGCGGGCCGGCTCCTCCGATCAGACCGAGACGGTATACAAGCACGCCTTCTACGGAGGACGCGTGGCGTTCGACTGCTGGCAGGCGAACGCGGTACTTGGCGGCGGCATCGGAGCCGACCCGACGCTGGACAGGCTGTTTCCGCCGGACTCACGCGTCCAGGTGACGTTCACGCCGCAGGGCCCAATGGTCGATGGATCCGTAGGCCGCCCCGTATTCGCGGATCTTCGTCTCGGCGATCACCTGAAGTACACTTTCAACGTCCGCGGCATGGTACCGGGCCAGTACACGGCGGTGGCGCGCCTCGTCACGCCGGCCGGCGCCACGGCGCCACTCCGCATATCGCTCACGCGGGGCAAGACCATAATCCATGGAGCGGGCCAGTACAATCGCGTGGTCGTGGATTGGCAGCCGTCGGTCACGTTCGACTTCATGCCGAACGACATCGGGCTCCGGCCGGTGACCGAGGTCGCCGACGTAACTCTCTACCTCGGCAAATGATCCTGGCGGCCCTGCATATCGCCATCCTCGCGCTGGCCCAGCCCGCGGCCACGGTCAGGCGGGCCGCGGCGGAGCTCGCGCCCGGCAGCAGCTTCAGCATCGGCTTCCCAGAGATGCCGCCGACCTTGTACGCCCTCGATACGCGCGAGGTCCGCAAGGCGCAAATGACCGTCTATCTGCCGCGCAACTACGACCGAAGCCGCAGGTTCCCACTGCTCATCTTCCTGAGTGGCGGCAATGGCGGGGGCGGCGGCAATCCGGGAGTTGCGCGAGGGATTTGCGAGGACCGGGACTTTGTCTGCGTCAGCATTCCGCTTTTCAAGGCCGTCGATCCGAAGGGTCCCGGCGGCGAGATCATTATGCGCGACGCCGATGCCCGCGTTATGTGGCCTTTGTTCCGAACGATGCTGGCCAGGCTCGAAGAGGCGGTGCCGAATATCGATCCGGCCCACCGCGTGCTCGGGGGATTCTCGAACGGCGCGCACGCCACGCAGGGGCTGATCGACCAGTCCAACGGCGAGAGAGCCCGCCGCTTCTCGGCCTTCTTCTTCGTGGAGGGCGGCGGTCGGCTCCAGCACTACGAGTTGTTGAAGGGCAAGCCGTTCCTGATGGTTTACGGCAGCGAAAAGTCGCGCAAGCGGGCGGCGGAGATCGCGGATGCGGCTAGAGCGGCCGGCGCCAGGACTACGCTGCTGGCAATGAATAACGTGGGCCACGCCTTCCCGGCGACGGAGTACCCCGCCGTCAGAACCTGGCTCCGCGAAGCCGCCTTGAAATGAGCGCACGCCCAGTGTGGACGTCCCCCGCGCCAGCCGACGCGGCGGCACACAGACGATAGGGCAACTGGCGGTACCACGAAATGCGGCAGGGCTCGGATCTCTCCGAGCCCTGCCGCATCTGACCGTGATGGCATTGCGCTCGGGCAACGCTACATCTTTCCGCCCTTCTTGGCCGGCTTGACCAGCACGGAAGCAGGCATTTTGCAGGCCGCACAGCAGTACATAACCGGGTCGCCCTTCTTCAGGCGTACGGCAGTGGGATTCTTGCTGCTCTTGGTCTTGGATAGGGGCATCTTGCAGACGGGGCACGGCACCGTCGCCGGCTTCGTCTTCGGCGGCGCGGCCACCGCTGCGCCCGCCGATATGGCCATTACGGCCAGAATGCCGGCCGTGCGCGCGATCCATCGGTTCATGTGGGTTATCCTTTCAGAACGCGGGCTTGATAATTAGCAAGCTTTTCGTCAATGACGGAATGCTCCCTGATAGTACCCCAAAACGTTTTGCCCGGCCAATTGGTGGGAGTCGCGTATCTGAAGCTGCGCGCCGGGGACCCTCGGTCATCGTAATCGGCGGTCCTCTCGCGCGGGT
>DATGJU010000063.1:0-14431 GCA_035295045.1 Chthonomonadaceae bacterium | reverse complement strand
CATATGGTTTCGGCGCGTCTGTTCGCGCCACGCTGTGCTGTGCGAGCCGATACCGCGCGGCTCGCGGCTGGAGCGGCACCTCGCCGGCTGCGCTGGCTGCAGCGCGTATTGGACCGAGCTGCGGGTCCTCGCCTCGGACCTGGACCGGCTGGTAAGCGTTCCGTTGCCCGCTGCGACGTGCGCCGAGCCGATCTGGGACCGCGTCCGGCCGCCGGCCCGGCCGCATCGCCGGGGCGGCGCGGTCCTCGCGACCGCCTGCGCCTGCGGACTGGCGTGCGGGCTGGCCTGGTGGGCGATCAGGTCTTACGAGCGGCCGGAGCCGACGAAAGTCAAGCTGGTGAAGTCAGGCCCAAGCCCGTTCGACGAGAAGATGGCCGCCGCGCCCACTCCTGTTCCGCATGAGGGTATTCGCGAGAATCGGGCGGCTCCGGAAACGATACGGGTTCCGCGCGAGCACCACGTGAAATGGGCGCGAAACACGATCCACTTCCGGCCGGAGCGGCTCGTTACTCGCGAATCCAGGCGTTCCCGTCCGGCGCCCGCCCTTGATATTTCGGATTCGCCCGAGGCGCTACGCGCGTCCGGCCAGACATTCGAGTCGCAGGGCGATTCCGGCCTGGCAAACGTCGCCTACCAGGCCGAGTACCAGCAGCATCCGTCAGACGAGGCCGCGTTCGACGTCGGCCGCAGCGCGGAGGAGAGCGGCGACATGGAGCACGCGATGAACGCATATGCCGGCCTGCTGGACTCCGCGGCGGCGCGGACGCAACCTGAGAAAGGATGGAAGCCCTGATGGATACACCGATGGGAACGATCACGGGCACGCTGACACGTGCAGGATTGGCGACGATCGCGCTCTGCATGGGCGGCACGGCGCTCGCGGCGCCGGGCGGCGAACAAGATGGCTCGCAGCTCGCGGTCCGCGTCGAGACACAACTGGCTCAGACGCAGGATGGGACTGCCGAATCGCGCGTCGCGCTGCCGAACGGCGTTACGATCGTCCAGGAGCACGGCGCCGGACTGAAGTCGAAACTGCTCGCACTGGCGGGCCAGGACACGGTCGATAAGCAGGCGCTCAAGAACTTCGCCGTGGCGCAGGTCTACCAGAATATGAGCACGTTCACGTCGCCGGAGATGGCGAAGAAGACGCGGGAGATCGTGCTGCTGCGGAGAATCCTGGAGCTGAAGCTGACGGCGCGCGATATTGAAGAGGCGCTGCCGCTGCTGAAGGAGCTGAAGAACGTCGATAAAGTCACGCCGGTGAAGCCGGAGCAGGCGCTCGAGGACGAGTATGAGCGGCTGCTGCGCGCCAAGCCGGGCGACCCGCTGCCCTCCAGCAGCGCCGAGGCCCTGCGGGACGCCGCCTCCGGCTATCGGGCTCGCAAGCAGGCGATCTGGGACCGCATGGCGGAGAAGATCGGCAAGGAGAAGGCGGCGGGCATCCACGGCATGCTCCGCGCGGAGTTCACGACCTACTGGAATGGGGCGACCGGCTGGCAGAACCTGCTCACCGCGCCACGCGCAGCCGTGCCAGGCGCGCCCCGGCAGCGCGCTCCGCGGGTGGCGCCGACGCCTCCGAACAGTGGCGATCCGAACCTGTTCCTGGACAATACGCCGCCGTCGCTTTTCCCCGGCCATCCGCACGCGCTGATCGATCCGACCGCGCCCACGACGGAGCGGGATCCGGACCCGTTTACGGCGCCCAACGCCCCGGCGCTTCCCGCGGACCCGACGGATGATCTGTCGGCAGCCCGGACCGCGGCGCATGCGTCGGGTCTGCTCAGCGCGGCGCTCGATTCGCAGGACCCCCGTGCCCCGCAAGTGACGATCGTCACCGCGGACGGGTCGATCCGCGTGGCGGCGCAGGATGCGCCTCAGAACAGCGTGCCCGCGCTGCCGCAGACGGAGCCGGCGCCCGCCGCCCGCGCTCAGTCGGGGAGCACGCGCCGGAGCACGCGCACGCAGTCCGGCTCCAGCAACACCGTGATCGCCGCGCCCGGTCAGTCCGTCTTCCTCGGGCAGAACGGCGCGCGGACAATGATCTTCAGCTCGTACGGCCAGGCAAGCCTGGACGAGCTGATCGACCTGTTCGAGCGCAAGCTGGCCGCGATGCGGCGGTAGGACTGCGGAGCGCTGGCAGCTATACGTGCGGCCCCGTTGACGCGATCGTCTCCGGGGCCGCACGTCTTTGTGTCGCGCGCGCCGAGTCGTTGGCGGACATGAGCGCGACCGGCATGCGGAGCATTAATGCGTCGCGACGGACGCCGCACTGCTTCTACGCTGCCGACCTCTCAGACATCCCTACTGCGCCGGCGCAGGTCCGGCTTAGCGGATCACCCCGCCACTTTCTTCAGCACGATTCTCGCCTTGCTCAGCTTGATCACTTCGTCGTAGAAGGCCTTCATCTTGCCGAGGTCTACGGCCGGCGCGGAGCCTTGCCGCGTGATCATCTCCGAGTGGATGGTGATGGACCGGCGGTCCGCGGAGGGCGTGAACGTGATGTGCTGCGTCGTCGACGGGGAGGCGATCGAGATTTCCGGCGGCGTGCGGCTGATGCCGAAGCCCTTGGGCAGCCGGATCGTCAGGTCCGCCGTGACCGACGTGGACTGCGGCTGATAGAACGGATACCGGCGCTCCTTCTGGACGAATGGATTCACCACCTGCTGAACCGAGGAGACCGGCACCAGCAGCAGATCGTCGGCGGGCTGCGCGTACTGCGGGGCGTGGACCGTGAACCGCATCTCGAGCATGTCGGCACGCTGCTTGCCCTCAGGCAGCTTGTAGTCCTTCAGCACGGCGCCGGGGGATAGGTTCGCGATGATCTGCTTGGCTGTCTGGTCGCGCTGCTGGGGAGACATGGATCGGAACCGCGCCCCGATGCCCTGCGCGAAGCTGCCGCGCATCACGACCCGGTCCTCCATCTCGGCCGACCCATCCTCGTTCAGCGTCAGAGTCTCGTGATCCTCGATACCGTTCTCCCGCGGTTCGTAGGGCGGAATCCGCTTGAACGCGCCGCTGCCGACCGCGGCGATCAGAGCGAAGGCGCCGCGGTCCGCCGCGGGGATATCGCCGAAGGGGCACGCGTCCGCCGTCGGATCGAGCCACACGTCCCGGCCGTCTATTCGCGCCAGGGCGATGACGTGGCTGAACTGCTGCAGCGACGGCAGACGCGTCTGGAGATCGACGGGGCTGCCCGGCGAGAGCAGCGCCGGGTCGGCGTGGATCCCGGCGGCGCCGAGCATTGCGATCAGGAGATTCGTCGTATCTTTGGCGTCGCCGTACCGCTTGGCGAAGATGTCGGAAGCAGCGTGAGGCCGATAGCCGGAGATGCCGAGCGGGATGCCGATGGGCCGCACGTTGTCCTGGAGCCAGCCGCAGAGCGCCGCGGCCTTCTGGGAGGCAGTCGTCGTTCCGGCGGTGATCCTGGCGACCTCGGCCGAGATCGGCGGTGTTGCGACGGCTTGCGGCTTCTGGAGCCGGTAGTACCAGTCGCCGATCGTGCTCCAGTCCGCGATGGTCGTGATTTCCACCATCGGCGCCGTCTCCGACAGAGGCGGCATCATTGGTTCCCTGGCGAGCGGCCGGTTGTCCCGCTCCTCGAACAGGTAGGTCTTCAGCTTGCCATCCGCAGACGCCGACACGACTGGCTTGCAAGCGGTATCGTTGTAGAGTCTGTACTGCACCGGCATCTTCGCATCGGCCTGGATCGTGAGGCGCGAGAGCTTCGAGGGCGTCGGCATGGCGAAGAACCACGTTTCGGCGAACTGGCCGGGCAGCCGGTTGGGCACCAGCACCTTGCGGTAGCTGTAGTCGATGACACAGTTGTCCTCGATCGCCGGCAGGGAGAATCCGGTCGTCGCCGCGGCGCTGTACATCGCGTAGTCCTGGCCCGGCGTCGAGACGCGGATGTCCTCGTGGCGGACCGGAGCAACCGTGCCGTTGGCGCGTACCGTGCGGGCGGAGAGGACTTCGATGCGCTGCGCGTCCGAGTCGTAGGAGAGGTTAACCTCGGCCAGGTCTCTCGCCCGCTCGTTGAACAGCTTGTAGGCCTTCCGCACGATCTCGACAACGGAGCCGTCCGGCTGCAGCTTCACGTCCGAGAGATCCAGCAGGCAGACCGCGTTGCTGTCCGGGTAGTCCGAGGCCTTCGGCGCGGTCGCGATGGCGGCCTTGAGCTGCGCGTCTATAGCTGGCGGTGCGGCGGGCTTCTTGGCGGCGTGCTGGGCGGTAGCCGGCAGGCACGCGGCGGCTACAAGGCAATGCAGCGCGATTCTCGCAAAGCGCATAACGGGTTGTGCTCCCGGCTGGCAAGGTCGATGATAACGATTGACTGATCAGGCTCTCGGTCTATCGCGTGATCGGCTGGTCGGGTGAGCGCAAGGTCGCGTGACCAAGTGATCGGCTGGTCGGGCGAGCGCGCAATCGGCTGATCGGGTGATCGGACGAGCGGGTGAGCGCGCGATCCGGTGATCGGGTGTTGAAAACACCCGACTCACAAGGCAACCGTCCTTGCGGACGGAAACGCCCGCCGGCGGCGCTGCGTCTGCGGCCGAAGGACCCTTGCTCTTTCCAGGCGGGTGTTTTTCAACACCCGACCAGGCCGGACGTGCTCGGTCTGCGCTGCAACGGGCGCCCCATCGTGTTTTCAACGTCCGCCTGGGCTGGACACCTTGACGCATTATAGCAAGCCGGTGGCAGGAAGGCAACCGGCCGTGCTGTTCGGCGGGCAGTGGGCTTGCAATCCCTGAGGGCCCGACGTATAATGGGCCGCGTCGACTGCCGATTTGCGAAGGGACGAGACCATTGCGCGCCGAAGTCGTGTCCGTGGGAACCGAGCTGCTGCTCGGGCAGATCGTCGATACCAACGCGGCCTTCATCGCGGTCGCGCTTTCGGAGCTCGGCATCTCGCTTTACCGGCGCACGACGGTCGGCGACAACATGGAGCGCCTCCTCGCCGCGCTCGCGCTGGCCTTCGCCGAGTCGGACGTGGTGATCACGATCGGCGGCCTGGGGCCGACCATGGACGACATCACGCGCGACGCTCTCGCCCTTGCCCTCGACGACACGCTCGTCCGCGATGACGCGATCGCCGCTCGCCTCGAAACCTTCTTCCGATCGCGCGGCATGCCGGTGCTGGAGAGCAACCTGCGCCAGGCGATGGTCCCCGTGCACGGCCGAGCCATTCCCAATCCGAACGGCACCGCGCCCGGCCTTCTTTTCGAGAAAGACGGCAAGATCGCGATCGCGCTCCCCGGACCGCCGAACGAGCTCATCCCCATGGTCCGGAACGAGGTTACGCCCTACCTGCGTGCCCGGACCGGCGACACGGCTACGATCCGCTCGGTGGTGCTGCGCGTCGCCGGCCTGGGCGAGAGCCTGGTCGAGGACCGTGTAAAGGACTTGATGCAGGACGCGAACCCGACCGTCGCGCCCTACGCCAAGGTGGGCGAGGTGCACCTGCGGGTAACGGCGCGGGCTGCCAGCGCCGCCGAAGCCGAAGCGTTGATCGCGGAGCGCGCCGCGCTGGTACGGGCTCGCCTTGGCAACGCCGTCTACGGCGAGAACGACTGCGGGCTGGAGCAGGCGGTCGTGGAGCTGCTGACCGCGCGCGGCGAGACGGTGGCGACCGCGGAGAGCTGCACCGGCGGCCTGGTGGCGCAGCGCATTACGGACGTGCCTGGCAGCTCTGCCGTCTTTCTCGGCGGCGTGGTCGCTTACAGCAACGCGGCGAAGACGGCGCTGGCGGGCGTGCCCGAGGAGCTATTGGATCGCGTCGGCGCGGTCAGCCCGGAGGTCGGCCGCGCGCTGGCGGAGGGCGCACGCGCGAAGTTCAGGGCGGCCTACGGCATCGGCATCACCGGCGTGGCAGGTCCGGGCGGCGGCACCCCGGAGAAGCCGGTCGGGCTGGTCTACATCGCCGTGGCGCACGCGGGCGGCTGCGACTTGGAGCGCGCCGACTACATCGGCTCGCGGCAGGTCGTCCGCCAGCGCGCCTCGCAGACGGCGCTAAACATGCTCCGGCTGCGGGCAGGAGCAGAGGAATCCGCCTCTTCTTCGCCATAACTCTTCCGGACGACGCGCGCAGCCAACTGGCTGCAGTCCAGGCCGCGGTAAGAGCGCGCGTTGACTCCGCCAGGATGGGTGGACCTGGGGCGGACGCTCGTGGCGCCGGCGTCCGCTGGGTTGACGCGGCCAACCCGCACGTTACCTTGCGCTTTCTTGGAAACGTGCCGCCGGAGCGGCTGGAGGCCGTGCGCGAGGCGGGCCGGGAGGCGGCGCGGCGGCGCCCTCCGTTCCTCATGACGCTGGGTGGGTTCGGCACGTTTCCGCCGCGCGGGCCGGCACGCGTCTTCTGGGCGGGGGTGGCGGGCGGCCTTCCGGAATGCGCGCGGCTCGCGGAGTATCTCGATGAGGCCCTGGCCGCCCGCGGGTTTGCCGCCGACCACGAAGCCGGCGGCCGGCCGGGCTCTCGCAGGCCGGCATTCCACGTCACGCTGGCACGGATAAAGTCCGCGGAGGCCGGTCTGGCAATTGCACGGGCGCTCGATTCAAGAATAGTTCCAAAAGTAGACAAAGAAATAGGTATTTCCGTCTATAATGTAGAACAGATTGATAGCGATCTGCGGCCCGGCGGACCGATCTATACCGTCATGGAGAGCTTTCCGCTCACGGGACCCGGTTCGTGATTCGAATTACGCCTTGATCCATCCCTGCGAGTATCTCCGCTGCGGCGGAGGCCGAGGATCAAGCCCATCTCCAGCAAATCAGCGCCTTTCAGGCCGCGCGGGGATTCGATGCCGTGCCGGTACTGCGCTGCGAGCGACTATGATTTGGGCCAGGGAAGAGTAGATACGCCAGAGGCCACTCGCGTGTCCGCCCGATCGGGAGCCGACCGCTCCCGCGAAGGGCAAGCCTGCGCGCCGTTCGGGGCTGCAAATTCATAATGCAGCGTGAGGACGGCGGTGGGTGGGCCGCCGCTGCGTCCTGCTGGAGACGTCCGCACGGACAGGAAAGGGAAATGCTCACCATGGCAATCGAAGGAGCCGCCGCGCGCGGCGGCGCAAGGGCCGGAAAGCCGGTCGAAGAGGTAATCGGGCCGTCGCACATCGATCCCAAGCGGGCGAAGGCGCTCGACATGACGCTCTCCAATATCGAGAAGCAGTTCGGGAAGGGGAGCGTCGTGCGGCTCGGCCAGTCGCAGCGGCTGAACATCGACGCAATCTCGACGGGATCGATCGCGCTGGATATGGCGCTCGGCGTGGGCGGCATTCCGCGCGGACGGATCACAGAGATATACGGGCCGGAATCCTCGGGCAAGACCACCGTGGCGCTGCACTGCATCGCGCAGGCACAGAAGAAGGGCGGCGTCTGCGCCTATGTTGACGTCGAGCACGCCATCGATCCCGAATTCGCCAAGAAGCTCGGCGTCGACGTCGACAACCTGTACGTCTCGCAGCCAGCCACAGGCGAAGAGGCGCTCGACATCATGGACGCTCTCATCCGCTCCAGCGCGATCGACATCGTTGTCCTCGATTCGGTCGCGGCGCTCGTCCCCAAGGCGGAGCTTGAGGGCGATATGGGCGATTCGCACATGGGCGTCCACGCCCGCCTGATGTCGCAGGCGCTGCGCAAGGTCGCCGGCAGCATCAACCGGACCAACACCTCGGCGATCTTCATCAACCAGATCCGCCAGAAGATCGGCGTTATGTTCGGCAACCCGGAAACCACGTCCGGCGGCCTGGCGCTCAAGTACTACGCCAGCGTACGGATGGAGGTGCGCCGAACGGAGACCGTGAAGAACGGCACCGAGCCGGTTGGCGCGCGCGTCAAAGTGAAGATCGTCAAGAACAAGGTCGCACCCCCCTTCCAGCAGGCCGAGTTCGACATTATGTTCGATCGCGCTTCCGGGCGCTGGGGAATCTCCCGCGCCGGCTCGCTCCTCGACATGGGTGTCGACCTGGGCATGATCGGCAAGAGCGGCGCCTACTTCTCCTACAACGACATTCGGCTCGGCCAGGGTCGCGAGAATGCGCGCGCCTTCCTCGAAGACAATCCCGCCCTGATGGACGAGATCGAGAAGCAGATCCGCGCGACCAACTCCGAGCCGATCCTCGCCCCCGCCGATCTCGACGACGAGGACGAAGAGCCGGAGCTCTAGAACAGGCAGGGTATTCAGGTGCTCAGGTATACGGGTCTTCGGGACGATCCGGCCAGGGCGTGCCCGCCTGAGCCCCCGATTACTGGCCGGCCGGACGAGTCGCGAGCGGCCTGCCGGCCTGGACACCTGATTACCCGAACACCCGGCAGCCAGCAAACCGGGCGCTAAATCTCAGCAATTCCCTGAATGCCTGAGCGCCCGAGTACCCGAACACCTACCTGAAACGCGGAGGACCGATGGCAACCACGACCGACGCGGCGCAGAAGCGGATCATCAAGGCGGCCAAGTCCGGCGACGCGGCCGCCGTACGCGCGCTGCTGGAGGCGGACGCGACGCTGGTGGGCGCGCGCGACAGCGACGGCTCTACGCCGCTTCACTACGCGGCCTGGCGCGGGCACCCCGAAGTCGCCGCCGTGCTCCTCGACTTCGGCGCCGACATTCAGGCAAAGAACGACAATGGCCACTGGGGCGACAGTCCCCTTCACGCCGCGGCGCACGGCAATCAGCGGGCCGTCGCGGAGCTGCTCCTGGATCGCGGCGCCGACATGGCGGCGCTCAATCCCGCCGGCCGCACGCCGCTGGAAGAGACGGCCGTGCACAAGGCCACCGCTGTGGCGAACCTGCTGAAGCAGCGCGGCGCAGTGAATTGAGGCGCGAAGCCGGCGGCGGCGCGAAGCCATTCACCGCACGCCCAGCTTCACTCCCATCGTCGCGCAGGCCCGGCGACCCGCTTTCAGCGCGACGGCAACAGGTATCGGCCACGGCCCCTCGCTTGCTCAACGCGTTCTCACGGGCCGGCGAACCCGAATGACATCTGCGGACGTTTGTAATGCGCGCCGCCGAGAGCTCGTACGCCGAGACCGGTCCGCCTGGAGGGCGGCACGCTGATGCGCGCCGTCCGGATCGGAATCGACGTCGGCGGCACGTTCACCGACGCGGTGGCCCTGGACCAGGAGACCCGCGAGCTCATTGGGCAGGCGAAGAGTCCGACGACGCACAGCGCGGAGGAGGGCGTCGCGCGCGGCGTCGTGACTGCCCTCCACCGGCTGATGCGCGAGGCCGCCATCACGCCGGATGAGATCCGGTTCATCGCGCACGGGACCACGCAGGCGACGAATGCGCTGTTGGAGGGCGACGTGGCCCCGGTCGGCATCGTGGCGACGGGGACCGGCATCGAGGGCGCGCGGGCACGCTCGGAGACCGAGATCGCCGACGTGGAGCTGGCGGAGGGCAAGCACCTGCGAAGCCGGTCCGCCTTCGTCGATTCCGGCGCGCTCGCAGCGGGTCTGGACGCCGCGATCGCCGGCCTGCGGGATTGGGGGGCGCAGGTGATCGTGGCCGCCGCGCCCTTCTCCGTGGACGATCCCGCGCTGGAGCGGAAGATCATGGACCGGGCCGCCGCGGCCGGCCTTCCCGCCGTCGGCACGCACGAATTGAGCAAGCTCTACGGCCTCCGAATGAGGACGCGGACCGCCGTCGTAAACGCCTCCATCCTGCCCAGGATGATGGACGCGGCGGGCCGCACGGCGGAATCGGTCCGGCAGGCCGGCATCGCCGCGCCGCTCATGGTGATGCGCTGCGACGGCGGCGTGATGACCGTCGAGGAGATGCGCCGGCGGCCGATTCTCACCGTCCTCTCCGGCCCCGCGGCGGGAGTGGCCGGCGCGCTCCTCTACGAAAAGATCTCGCGCGGCATCTTTCTGGAGGTCGGCGGCACCAGCACGGACCTGAGCGCCGTGCGCGACGGCCGGGTGATGATCGACTACGCTGAGATCGGCGGCCATAAGACGTACGTGTCGTCGCTGGACGTGCGGACGATCGGGACCGCCGGCGGCTCGATGGCACGCGTCGACCTGAGGGCGCGCCGCGTCCTCGATGCGGGCCCTCGCAGCGCGCACATCGCCGGCCTTCCCTACGCCGTATTCGCCGATCCTTCCGACCTTCGAGATGCCTCGCTGGATCTCCTGTCGCCGCGGCCCGGCGATCCGGGAGACTACGCCTGCATTCGCGCGAAGGGCGGCCGATTTGCGCTGACGACCGCCTGCGCCGCGAACCTCCTCGGCCTCGCGAAGCCAGGCGACTATGCCTACGGCAACCGGGAATCGACGCGACTGGCCTTCGCTCCGCTGGCTGCCGCACTCGGCGTGGCGCAGGAAGAGGCCGCGCGGTTGATCCTCGAGGCGGCGGCGCGCAAGATCGTCCCTGTGGTCGAGGCGCTGCTGCGGGACTACGGACTCGATCGGTCGAGCGCCGAACTGGTGGGCGGCGGGGGCGGCGCCGCGGCAATCGTCCCCTTTGTCGCCGGGTCACTTGGCATGCGGTCCAGGCTCGCGCGCAGCCACGAGGTGATCTCGCCGATTGGCGTGGCCCTCGCGTTGGTTCGCGAAACCGTCGAGCGGACGGTCGTATCTCCCGGCCCTGAGGATCTACTCCGCATCAAGCGAGAGGCAGAAGAGGCCGCGATCCGTTCCGGCGCGGCGGCCGAGACGGTTGAGGTGGCCGTCGAGGTGGACGCCGGCCGCAACTTGCTCCGGGCAATTGCGACCGGCGCGACCGAGATGCGCGCACGGCCTGGCGGCGACCGCGCGCTGAGTGAGCCGGAGTTGCAGGCCGTCGCGGCGCGCGATATGGGCGTGCGGACCGCGTCGCTGGTGGCGCGGGCCGGGCGCTGGTATGTCTACGAGGGCGCGACAGAGCCGAAGCAGTTTTTCTGGAAGCGGACGCGCAGGGCATTCCGCGTGCTTGATGCCGAGGGCGTCGTTGTGCTTGCACGCGATACACTGGAAGTGACCGCCTCAACGATTGCGGAGTGGCCCGCCGCGCTGGAGCGCGCCCTCCGGCAGTCGACCCGCTACGGTGATTCCGGCGCGGTCCTGCCGGAAACGCACGTGCTCTGCGGCGCGCACCACGTCGGCCTGTCCGGCGCGGCCACGGCGGAGCAGATGCGCGCCCTCGCGGCGAGCGAACTGGACGGCCGCGATCCAGCCGAGCCGCTGCTCATTCTATGCAGCAGGCGCGAGTAAGAGAGGCAAACTCCGCAACCAGAGGCAAGTTTTCGCCCTCCGCTCCGGGGCATAATGGACCCATCATGCGACGACACACGCTGCTGGACCACGAACAACGGATCGAGGCGGCCGTGCGCTACCTGGCAGCCCACCTCGACGAGCGGATCGACCTGCGCGATCTCGCCGACCACGTCTGCCTGTCCCGGTTCCATTTCCATCGGGTATTTCAGGCGCTGCTCGGCGAGACCGTGGGCGAGCTGCATCGCAGGCTCCGGCTGGAGCGCGCGGCTGAGCGGCTGCGGTCGACCCGCGTGCCGATTACGGAGGTTGCGTTCGAGGCGGGATACGCGACGCACGAGGCGTTCATTCGGGCGTTTCGCGCGGCGTTCGGATACGCGCCATCCACGCTGCGGCGCCGGCTCACCTACGATGGCCGGCTGCCGACTCGGAACGGAGTCCATTACGGCGGCGAACTGGAAATTCAATTTGTCGCACAGGAGGGAGAGATCAGAATGGAAGTCGAAATTCGCGAGGCACCGCCGCGCAAGGCGGTCTGCATGGCCCACAGCGGCCCCTACTTCATGATCGGCCGCACGTTCGGGGCGCTCGGAGCATGGCTCGGCGAGACGCGGACGGAAACCGGGCGCGGCGTTGCGCTCTACTACGACGACCCGAGTACGACCCCGGCGGACGAGCTGCGATCCGATGCAGGCGCATTCGTAGCCGACGGGTTCGAGACGGCCGATCCGCGCGTCCACGTCGTGAACGTGCCCGGCGGCGCCTTCGCTGTCGGCACGCACCACGGCCCCTATGACGGCCTGCCCGCGGCGTGGGACGAGATGCGCAAATGGATCAACGCCAGCGGCCGGGCGTACCGCGATGCTCCAAGCTTCGAGGTCTACCTGAACAACTGCATGGACACCGCGCCCGCCGACCTGCTGACCGAGCTCTACGTCCCGGTCCAGTAGGCGGCTGCGGCCGGAATCGGGATTGTAATTGGTTCGCCGATATGCCTTGGCCCTCTGTCCCGTGCGCAGCTCGGTACTATCCGAAGCCGGCGCCGCTCTGCAATGGGGGCTGCCTTACGCGGCATGCCCTTCGAATCACGGTTGCTTGCGGTGCTGCCAGGGAACGGACTTGACTATCATGTCGTTCACGCCATAGAAGCGGACGCCGTGGGGCGTTGAGAGGATAACCGAACCGGCTCGCAAACGCTTGGTCCGAAATTGGGGCAATCTCAGAATGCTTCGGAGGACTGCGGAAATCTCGTCTCGCCGATCCGTTGGAATTGGCAGGCAGATCACGCAGAAGTGGGGGTCAGCTCGGATCACTTGCCAGAAATCCGAGACGTTCGTTGTGACGGAAGTTGCCTCGCTCACTTTCGCAAGGACGCGGGAGATCATCTCGTCCTTTATAACCGCGCCGGGAAGAAGTTCTCGGACGGTGCATACACTACCGGGGTACCATTTGCGAATCTCTGCGAGAAGCGCCTCTCCAGCAGCGTTCTCGTGATCATGCCGCGATCGCGGCAGCACTGCGACGGAGAGCGCTTGCTGCAAGTCGAACCGCTTCGGCAATCGCCTCCGATGTGAGCTGGTCCGTGCGATATTCGTCGATAATGCGCTCATGCGACCAATCGGCGGCGATTAGATCCAGGACAACCTGCGCCTCCAACCGCGTTCCCTTGAATGTGGGCCGGCCGCCGCACACGCCAGGAGCGACTACAATGTATTCGCCGAGTGGATAGTACGCGTAAGGCTCACCGCCGCGCGTTTCAATTACCAATTCGGTGCGGTCCAAAACAGTCACCGGATTCCATTTCTACGCCCGATGGCAATCGCCCGCCTAGGCGCCATAACGCGATCACACACGCGCCTCGATCCGGTCGCCGATGCGGGTTGTTTGGCGACAGAATCTACATTACGGTTTCAACAGTATATCACAGCGCGCGCCCGAGCGTGGCCCCCGCGACCGTCGCCTCCTCGACGGTCGCCGGCGAGAGCGCATCGCCGATAATGTGCAGTTCCGGGACGCGGTCGCGGAGCTCGCCGGCGAGCAAGGAGACGCTGGTCGAGCCGGCCAGGCCAACGACCAGATCGATGTCCGGCAGGACGAGCTCTTCACCGCTTACGACGTGGCGAAAGGCGATCGCATTCCCGCTGGACCAGCCACGCAGGACATGGCCGGGATGAAACGCGACGTGCCGGCCGGTGAGCTGGTGCGCCAGCTCGTCGATCATCATGCTCTCCACTTTTGGTCCGACGGTGTGCAGCGGCGTGACGAACTCCACCCTTACGCCCCTCGATGACAGAAGGTCCGCGGCGACGAAGGCGCGGTTGAAGCCCTCGCCATCGTACACAACCGCGCGCCTGGCGCGGCCCGGCCCGCGCTTAACCAGCTCGTGCACCGTGAGCGCCGGCTTTCCGCCCTGCACGTCGAGGCGGTTCGGGGCGGAGCCGGTCGCGATAATGACCACGTCCGGTCCCAGCGCCAGGACCCGCTCCGCGGTGGCCTTCGTGTCGAGCCGCACCTCGAAGAGGCCCTTCCGCGATTGGCGATCGTAGAACTCCGCGATCCGCGCCCAGCTACTTCGCAGGGATGACGCCGCTCCTACCCATATCTGCCCGCCGACGCGGCCCGCCTGCTCCAACACGATCACCTCATGCCCGCGCGTCCCGGCGTTCCAGGCCGCCTCCATGCCGGCCGGCCCCGCGCCGACGATCACGATCCGGCTCCTGATGGCCGCCGGCTTGTGGTCGCCCCACTCCAGCTCGCGGCGCGTGAATGGATTGTATACGCAGCTCATCTGGCTCATCTTGCCGTGGCAGACCTGCAGGCAGCGGGTGCAGTACCGGATGTCGTCCAGCCGGTTCTCGAACACCTTGCGGGTGAAGTGCGGGTCACAGATGTGCGTCTTGGTCATGCAGACGATGTCCAGCCAGTTCTGTGCAAGCGCCTTCTCGGCCATCTCCGGGGTGGCGATGCGGCCGGCGTGCATGATCGTCAACTTCGTCGCCTTGCGCATCTCGTGGACCAGCGGCAGCCACTCGCCCTCCGGGCGGGGCATCGGGCCGTGGTGGAACCGGCCGTCGCCTCCCGTGAATACGGCGTAGTCCACGAGGCCGACCAGCTCCAGCCGGCGGACGCAATCGCGGTACTCGTCCGGCCCCATGCCGCGCTGGACCATGTCGTCCAGCTTGAGCCGCACGCCGAGCGGCATCGCCGGCCCTATGGCGGCGCGCATCGCGCGGAGCGTCTCGACGAGGAA
>DATGJU010000062.1:0-12035 GCA_035295045.1 Chthonomonadaceae bacterium | reverse complement strand
AGGGCATCGTCGCGAACGTCGCGTCCCGCTGCGAACTCTCGTGCCAGGATCGCAGGATCTGCGCCCGGCCACCGTCCTTTACGGAGGACAGCCCGACCGCGAGATCGCTGGAGCCGGGACGGAATGCTATGGACGTCACGTCCGAAGGGAACAGATACGTATGAAGCGGCTGCGGCGGACCGGCCGCCTGTGCCTCCGCGGGAGACCGATTCAGCGCGCAAAGGAGGGTGAGACCTATCATGGCGGCGCGGGCAGCCCACGTGGAGGCGATCTGCTCCGGCGCGGCCAGCCTCCGCATCGACACGCGCGGCGAGCGCGCGGCGGCCGAAAATGGCACGGCGGCGAGGCCTGCGCGGAGCCGTGCGGCTTGGGCGCCGGCGGCAGCCAGGCCCGCGGGCGAATCGATCGGACGGGAGAGGCCGGTTCTCGCCGGCCACGACGGAATCCAATCCTGTAAATCCTGTCCCATGGTATTTAAGCTACCAGAGAGGTCAATTCCCAAGGGCGCCCTCCACCTGGCCGCGATAGTTCGGCGCGGAGAGCGCGGCGGCTTCGACGGCTTCCGGGAAGCTAGGGTAGGCGTGCATCGTGTCCGCGATCGCCGCGATAGGCAGGTGCCTCCGCATGCAGACGGCGACCTCCGCGATCATGCTGGAGGCGTCCGGGCCAATGATGTGCGCGCCGAGAATCTGCCCGTCTCTTGCGTCAGTCACCAATTTGACGAGACCGCGCGGATCGCCGTGCAGCACTGCGCGGTCCAGGTGCTCTATGCGGAATGTATGCGCGTCGATGTCGGCGCGCTCCTCGCGCGCCTCCCGTTCGCTCAGGCCGATCGACGCCACCTCGGGATCGATGAACGTACAGCGCGGAACGACACGATCGTCAAAGGGCTCCGGCCGCTCCGCGAACATGTTACAGGCCACGAGCTTGCCTTCGTAGCTAGCGACGTGTGTGAACATGTAGCCGCCGCAAATATCGCCGGCCGCCCAGATGTGCGGCACATTCGTGCGGAGAAACCGGTCCACCGGGACCTTCCCAGCGTTATGCTCCACGCGCGCCGCCTCGATGTCCAATCCTCCTGTCGCGGCGTTCCGCCCGGTCGCCACCAGGATTTCGTCGCATGCGATCTGGTCCGCGGCGCCGGTCCCTCGCAGATGCACTTTCTTGCCGGCGGAGTCATGCGATACTCGCTTGGCCTCGGCGCCTGTGAGAATCTGGATGCCCTCCGAGCGGAGGTAGGTGGCGGCGAGCGCGCTGACTGCCTCGTCCTCACGGGGCAGAATGCGATCGGAGCGCTCGATCACCGTGACCTCCGCACCGAAGCGACGGAACACCTGGCCGAATTCGAGGCCGATCGGGCCACCGCCCAGTACGACGATGCGGCGGGGCAGGGCCTCCAGGTGAACCGCCTCCCGGTTCGTGATGTAGCCTGCCTCGCGGAGCCCGGGAATGGGTGGGACTCCCGGTGTGGTGCCGGTCGCGATCAGGATTTGCCGGCCGCGCACTACCTCGTTCCCCACGCGGATCTCGTGGCCCGACTCGAAGCGCGCATGCGTCGGATAGTAGGAAGCGCCGAGCGAGGCGAGTCCGCCATCCTCGGGGCCG
The DNA here is from genome assembly GCA_035295045.1 of Chthonomonadaceae bacterium. Lineage (GTDB taxonomy): Bacteria > Armatimonadota > Chthonomonadetes > Chthonomonadales > Chthonomonadaceae > DATGJU01. The sequence goes on along the minus strand of DATGJU010000062.1, from coordinate 10,430 downwards.
TCCCCGGCGACCTCGCGCACAGCCCGGTCCTTGTAGCGCATCGCCGCGGCGAAGTCCGCGCTCTCGATCTTCACCTCCATGCCGAATCTGGCGGCGTCGCGAACAAGATGCCACACCTGCGCGGCACGGACCATGGCCTTCGTCGGCACGCAGCCGGCCCAGAAGCACTCGCCGCCCAGCTCCCGCTCCTCGGCGAGAGCCACGCTGCGGCCGGCGCGCGCCGCGGTGCGCGCCGCCTTCAGCCCCGCGGACCCGCCGCCGATTACAACCAGGTCGAACTCGCGCAATCCAGTACCTCCGTGGAGTTTGGTGTTGGGTGTTGGGTGTTTGCGGGCGTCTCTCATCGAACACCGAATGCTTGCCTTCGGTCAGCCGCCTACCGCCCGTGCTATCTCCGGGAGGGCGGTTCGGAACGCACGATCCCAGTAGGGCCAGGTATGGTAGCCGGGCATCTCCCGATAGGTGTGGCCGTAGCCGATGAAGTTGAGATGGTCCGAGAGACGGCGATTGTCGTCCAGCAGCGGATCGCTTTGTCCGCAGTCGAAGACGAGCGCCGGCCGCAGCGTCGCAGGACCGCACAGCGCCTGCTCCGCGAGCCATGGAATGCCCTCGCGCCGGCGAAAGGCGGCGTGCAGCTCCGGGTCTCCAAATATCGCGCTGCGCTCAGGCCGCTCCGTCACTGCGAAGGCGCCGCTATGGCTCGCCGCGATCCGGAATGCGCCGGGGTGCTTAAGCGCCAGTTTCACCGCGCCGAAGCCACCCATGGAGAGGCCGGCAACGGCGCGAGCAGGCGCGGGGAGCACCGGCAGCTCCCGCTCCACGGCCGGGAGCAGGTCCTCCATGATGTCGTCTTCGCGCCGCTCGCCGCCGGCCACGCCGTTGGTGTACCATCCGTTGCCGCCGTCCGGGCAGACGACGATCAAATTCCGGCCGGCGAGGTACTTCCGGATTCGCGTACAAGCGGCCCAGTCCCGGAAGCCGCCGCTATGGCCATGCAATAGCACCAGCAGGGGGTACCGCCGGCCGGAGGCGATTGCGCCGTCCGGAAGCATGCAGGCGTAGCTCTGTTCGCGGTGAAGCGAGGCGGAGTGGTAGGCGCGCTCTTCGTAGAGCGGAACGGCGGGAGCGGCGTCGCCGGGCGCCGGCACGGATTCATGGTGACCTTTAGACATTGCAACACAGAGGTTCGGCGGAGACGAAAAAAACCCTTCCCGGACGGCGAAAAGCCCTTGACAGGCTAGCGATAGGGTGATATTCTAGGTGACCGCCTAAATCTGGGGCACGAACCGCTGCGGACTGCGTATATAGGGCGTAGCGCCCCGTGCGAACGCGATTCGCCCTAAATATAGGGTACACTGCTGCAGTTTTCGCATCCGCGGCGTGAATTGCGGCCGCATGCGGCGATCGACGTGCCGGACTTTGTGAATTTATGAAGTGTCCATTTTGCGGATCCCAAAACCGGGATAGGGTGCTCGAGACGCGTACGCTGAACGAGGGCGCGTCGATAAAGAGGCGTCGGGAGTGCGAGGCCTGCGGCCGGCGCTTCACGACGATGGAAGAGATCGAGGAGATGCAGCTCTTCGTGATCAAGAGTAACAACCGGCGGGAGCTGTTCGACCGGCGGAAGATCGTTCACGGTATGCAGATCGCCTGCAAGGGGCGCGAGATCAGCGTGGAGACCCTGGACCAGACGGCGGCGGACATCGAGCGGATGCTCTTCAACCGCCTGGAGAAAGAGGTCTCGTCGCGGGACGTGGGCGAGCTGGTGATGGAGCGGCTCAAGGAGCTGGATCACGTCGCCTACGTCCGGTTCGCCTCGGTCTATCGGCAGTTCGAGGACGCGACGCAGTTTCGGGAGATCGTCAACGTGCTCAGGCGGCGCGGCAGTCCGAGAAAGGCCTGACGCGCGCCCATAACTCCGGCCAAGTCTGCCGGACCTTTGTGGCCGCGACGCCACAAATGCCTTCTCAGATTCGATCCAATTTCAGATTCGGTTCAAGTGCGATCCGCGCATTACGACCCCGGGCCACGATCGTCCGCCGTCAAACGAATTAACCAGCAAAAGCACAAGAAGTCGCTCAGGAGACGATGCAGTGAAAGACGACCAGCTACAGACGAACATCGATTCGGTCATTCATTCGGATGACGCGACGACGCCGCCTTACAACGTGTCCAGCGCGGTTGCCGTCGCCAGGCCGGCGAACGGCAAGTCCAACGGCCGGGTGCAGGTGCCCGCGAGCGCGCCCCCGCCCAGCGCGCGGGGCGCGGGCGCTCCGGGTCTCACTATCCAGCGGCGGTTCACGCGGGCAGGAGAGGATGTCTACTCGACCGTCGCGTGGGAGCTGCGCGACGCCGTCATCACGAACGAGCGGGGAGAGAAGGTCTTCGAGCAGCGCGGCGCCGAAATCCCGACGTCCTGGACGCAGCTCGCCACCAACGTAGTGGTCTCCAAGTATTTCCGCGGGCATCTCGGCACGCCGGAGCGCGAGCACAGCGTCCGCCAGCTCATCTCCCGCGTGGCCGATACGATGGCGGATTGGGGCCGCGCGATGGACTACTTCGCCACGGAGGAGGACGCGCAGGCATTCCAGGATGAGCTGACGCACGTCCTGCTGCACCAGAAGGCCGCCTTCAACTCGCCGGTCTGGTTCAACGTCGGCCTGGTGGATCAGCCTCGACCGCAGTGCAGCGCCTGCTTCATCAACAGCGTCCGGGACGATATGGATTCGATCCTTTCGCTCGCGCGCACGGAGGGCATGCTGTTCAAGTATGGCAGCGGCACCGGCACCAACCTCTCTCCGATTCGCGGCAGCCGCGAGCCGCTCGCGGGCGGCGGCACGGCTTCGGGGCCGATCTCGTTCATGCGCGGCTTCGACCAGTTCGCCGGCGCGATCAAGAGCGGCGGCAAGACCCGGCGCGCCGCCAAGATGGTGATCCTCAACATCGATCACCCGGACATCGCGGACTTCATCTCCTGCAAGGAAAAGGAGGAGGAGAAGGCCTGGGCGCTTATCGACGCGGGATACAACGGCTCGTTCAACGTGCCGGGCGGTGCATACGACAGCGTCAACTTCCAGAACGCCAACCATTCGGTGCGCGTGACGGACGAGTTCATGGAGGCGGTTACGCGCGACGGCGACTGGACGACGCGGCAGGTGCTCGACGGCACGCCAGGTCCTACGTACCGGGCGCGGGACCTGATGGGAATGATCGGGAAGGGGGCGTGGGTGTGCGGCGATCCGGGCATGCAGTACGATACCGAGATCAACAGGTGGCACACCTGCAAGAACACGGACCGCATCCATGCGAGCAATCCTTGCAGCGAGTATATGTTCCTCAACGACAGCGCCTGCAACCTTGCGTCGATAAACCTGATGAAGTTCCGCAATCCTGATGGCACGATCGACATCGAGGGCTTTCAGCACGCCTGCCGCATCTTGATCACGGCGCAGGAGATCATCGTCGATAACGCGAGCTACCCGACGCCGCGCATCGGCGAGAACTCGCACGACTACCGGCCGCTCGGTCTCGGTTATGCCAACCTCGGCGCGCTGCTGATGGCAAACGGCCTGCCGTACGACAGCGACGAGGGCCGCGCATTTGCCGGCGCGATCACCGCGATCATGACGGGCGAGGCCTACTACCAGTCCAGCGTGATCGCGCGGGACCATGGCTGGGCCTTCCCCGGCTACGCGAAGAACCGCGAGCCGTTCCTGGACGTGATGCGGATGCACCGGCACGCGATTGAAAAGATCGACTCCGGCCTGGTCGACTCTTCGCTGCTCGATGCCGCGCGCTCGTCGTGGGACCGCGCGATAGAATCCGGCGAGAAGCACGGGTACCGGAACGCGCAGGCGACCGTCCTGGCGCCGACGGGCACGATCGGCTTCCTGATGGATTGCGACACGACCGGCATCGAGCCGGACATCGCTATCGTCAAGTATAAGAACCTTGTCGGCGGCGGCGTGATGAAGATTGTCAACAATACGGTCCCGGAGGCGCTGAACCGGCTGGGTTACGATGTGGAGCAGGCGCAGGCGATACTGCAGTACATCGAGGATCACGATACCATCGAGGGCGCGCCGGGGCTGAAGGACGAGCATCTGCCGATCTTCGACTGCGCCTTCCGCCCGGGCAACGGCACGCGGTCGATCCACTACATGGGCCACGTGAAGATGATGGCCGCGGCGCAGCCGTTCATCTCAGGCGCGATCTCCAAGACGGTAAATATGCCGCCCGAGGCGACGCCGGAGGAGATTGTCGGCACCTACATGGAGGGATGGCGGCTCGGACTGAAGGCGATCGCGATCTACCGCGACGGATCCAAGCGGACGCAGCCGCTCATGACCAAGCGGGCCGACGCACCTGCAAAGGCGGCCGCCGAGCCGGCGCCGGAGCCGGTGGCCGTGCGGGAGGTGCGGCGGCCGATGCGCCGGAAGCTGCCGGACGAGCGGCACAGCATTACCCACAAGTTCAGCATCGCGGGCCACGAGGGCTATATCACGGTGGGGATGTACGACGACGGCACGCCGGGCGAAATCTTCCTGACCATGAGCAAGGAGGGCTCGACAATCTCAGGGCTGATGGACTCTTTCGCGACGGCGATCTCGCTGGCCCTGCAGTATGGCGTCCCGCTCCAGACCCTGGTGGACAAGTTCTCTCACACCCGGTTTGAACCGAGCGGCGTGACCAACAACCCGGACGTTCGCTTCGCCAAGTCGATCATGGACTACATCTTCCGCTGGCTCGGGTCGAAGTTCCTCGCGGAGGCACCGGAAGCGGGCGGTCCGTCGCTCGGAAACGGTGTGGACGACTCCACGACCTACCCGCATGTCAACGGCAAGAGCGCGGCCCAACTGCCCACGCTGACCCGGACCGGGGCCGGCGCGGCGATGGCGGAGGCCGCGCCCGACTCGACGTTCCAGAACCAGGCGGACGCGCCTATCTGCAGCGAGTGCGGCAGCCTGATGGTCCGCAACGGCGCCTGCTTCAAGTGCCTGAACTGCGGCTCGGTCTACGGCTGCTCTTAGGGTTGGTCGCCTAGCGATCGACGATGTCGGTCGGCGTTGAGGAGTACTCGTCCATGATGGCTCCGACATCGCCGACTGGCTGACGGTCGCCTTTGCGCGTGCCGGGCTGTCCGCTCGGCTGAATCTTCTCCGGCGGGGGCGCGCCCGTGTCGATCGCGACACGGCCGTGCTCGCGCCGGATTTGCTGCGGGTCGGCGGGAAAATCGTGGCTCGCCAGGTCCTCGTGGCCGCCGGAAGGGCGGTCTCGCGGCTCTACCGCCTCTGCGAGAGCCTCTGGACGGCCCGTCGCTCGGCTCCGTTTGTTCTGCATGGTCGCCTCCTCTTCGCTATCCTCAATATGCGTGTTGGTCGCGAGCCGGCCCGGCACGGCGGACTGAGCTTGGCGCCAAACGGCAGACGGCTTGCGGCCGGCCCGCGTTCCCGCGGTTGCGGCTGGCACGCGAAGCCACGCGGATCGGCCAAGGGGCGCCGTTTGGCGGGCGGGAAATTCCGCGTGCGCGGGAAGGTAAGCCTCCCTGCTTTGCAGAACGTACCCAGGGAGGAAGTAACCTGTATGCCAACTGTGCACACGTTTCACGTCGTTCCGGCGCTACCGGAATCCCTTAAGCCACTAAGAAAACTCGCTTACAATATTCGATGGGCGTGGGACTTCGAGGCGGCCGAGCTGTTTCAGAGGCTCGACCGCGATCTTTGGGAAAAGACCACGCGAAACCCCGTGCGAATGCTCGGGAGTATCTCGCAGCAGAGGCTTCAGGAGGCGGCGCAGGACGAGTCGTTCCTGGCGCACATGGAGCGCGCGGCGAGCAGCCTGAACAGCTATCTCAGCTCGACGAACACCTGGTACCTGCGCAATCACGCCGCCGCCTGCGACCCCGGCCTGCGCGTCGCCTACTTCTCGATGGAGTTCGGGCTTACGGAGTGTCTGCCGATCTACTCCGGCGGCCTCGGCGTGCTCGCAGGCGACCATCTGAAGTCGGCAAGCGACCTCGGCGTCCCGCTCGTCGGCGTCGGGCTGCTGTACCAGCAGGGCTATTTTCGCCAGCGGCTGAACGCAGACGGATGGCAGCAGGAGCGGTATCCCAAGAACGACTTCTACAACCTGCCTGTGCTTCCGGAGCTGGGGAGCAATGGCGAGCCGGTCCGCATCTCGGTCGAATTTCCCGGCAGGACGGTCCACGCGCAGGTGTGGCGCGCCGAGGTGGGCCGCGTCCCGCTCTATCTGCTCGACACGAACATCCCCGTAAACAGCGCGGCGGACCAGAACATCACCGACGCGCTGTACGGCGGCGATACCGAGAAGCGGCTCTGCCAGGAGCTGATCCTCGGCATCGGGGGCCTGCGCGCACTGCAGGCGGTGGGAATCACTCCAACGGTCTGCCACATGAACGAGGGTCACGCGGCCTTTCTTGCGCTGGAGCGCGTCCGTCTCCTGCGCAAGGAGCACGGGGTCGACTTCTGGGTCGCGCAGGAGGCCAGCGCGGCCGGAAATCTCTTCACGACGCACACCCCGGTCCCGGCCGGGTTCGACGTCTTCTCCTCGGACCTGCTTCACAAATACTTCGACCCGATGCTGGACGAACTTGGCCTCTCCTTCGAGGACTTTCTCGGCCTGGGACGCGTGCGCAGCTTCGACAAGGGCGAGCAGTTCAACATGGCGGTCCTCGCGCTCCGCCACGCGCACCACGTCAACGCCGTCAGCCAGCTTCACGCCAGCGTTACGCGCCGCATGGTGCAGACCATGTACCCCGGTTTCCCGGAGGAGGAGGTACCGATCTCGGGAGTCACCAACGGCATTCACATTCGGTCGTTCATCAGCCCGGAGATGGCAGGCCTGTTGGATCGCTACCTGGAGGGACGCTGGACGCAGAACGCGCCGGACCCAACCGCCTGGGAGCGCGTGGACGAAATCCCCGACGACGAGCTCTGGCGGGTTCGCGAGCGCCGACGCGAGCAGCTTGTCAATTTCGCCCGCGGCCGGCTCAAGACGCAGTACGAGCAGCGTAATATGAGCGAATACGAGATACGGCAGACGCGCGAGGTCCTGAACCCGAACGCGCTGACGATCGGCTTCGCCCGGCGCTTCGCGACCTACAAGCGGGCGACGCTGATCCTGAGCGACCCCGCGCGGCTCGTCAAGCTTCTCACGGACACGGCGCGGCCGGTCCAAATCCTTCTCGCCGGCAAGGCGCACCCGCGCGACGACGGCGGCAAGGAGTTGATCCGGCAAATCCAGCAGTTCGCGCGGCGCGAGGACGTGCGCAACCGCATGGTCTTCCTGGAGGACTACGACATCGGGCTGGCGCGACAGCTCGTTCAGGGCGTCGACGTGTGGCTCAATACGCCCCGCATGCTGATGGAGGCCAGCGGGACGAGCGGCATGAAGGTGCTGCCGAACGGCGGCCTCAATCTGTCGATCCCGGACGGCTGGTGGGCGGAAGGGTACGATCCGCGCGCAGGCTGGTCCATCGGCAAGGGGGAGGAGTACGCGGATCCGGACTATCAGGACCGTATGGAGGCGCTTGCGCTGTACGAGCTTCTTGAGAAGGAGGTCGTGCCGCTGTTCTACGATCGGAACACCGAGGATCTTCCGCGCGCGTGGGTCCGGCGAATCAAAAGCTCGATGAAGAAGCTGTGCCCGCTCTACAACACGCATCGCATGGTGGCCCAGTATGCGGAGTCGTTCTATTTCCCGAATGCCGCGCGCTACCACCGGCTCAGTAAGGACGATCTCGCGCTGGCGCAGGATCTGGTGACATGGAAGCGGCGAATGGGCGACGGCTGGCACGACGTGCGCGTCGAGCGCGTGACTACCGACGATCCGGAGGCGGCAGCGAACCCGGACGGCGTCGTCGCGGCTCCGCTCTCGATCGGCGATAGTCTGGCCGTGACGGCCTACGTGCGCCTGGGCGCCATCACACCTGACGACGTTACCGTCGAGCTGATGCACGGCGTGCTGGACAGTAACCGGCAGGTGACGAACGCCACCGCCAAGCCGCTCAAGTGGATCGCGAAAGAGGGAGACTTGCACCGGTATGAGGGCGAGCTGCCGTGCGACCGCAGCGGCCTGCAGGGCTTCGCCACGCGCGTCCGCCCGACGCACGCGGACGCGGTGCTTCCGCAGGAGCTCTCCCTGATCGCGTGGGAGTAGCCTACTGCGCTCCCAGCTCGCGCGACCGCGCCGCGGCGCGGCCGACGGCGTCGATCAGCGCCGCGCGAAGGCCGGAGTGCTCCAGCGCGGCGATCGCCTCGATTGTGGTGCCGGCGGGCGTGGTGACCATGTCCCGAAGCTGCGCCGGGTGCATGCCGGTCTCGATGACCATCTGCGCGGCGCCGAGCACGGTCTGGGCCGCCAGCTGATGTGCGGTATCGCGCGGCAATCCTGCCTTGACGCCGCCGTCTATCAGCGCCTCGATCATTAGGTAGATGTAGGCCGGCCCGGAACCGGAGAGCGCCGTCACGGCGTCCATCATGGATTCCGGAACCTCGACAGCCGTTCCGACCGAATTGAAGATCGCCATCGCCTGCGCCGCGTGGGCATCCCCGGCGTGCGCGCCGCGGCAGAAGGCGCACGCTCCCTTGCCGACCTGCGCCGGCGTGTTGGGCATCGCGCGAATGACCGGCACCGGTCCCGCGCAGTGCGCCTCCAGCTTAGCGAGCGGATAGCCGGCTGCGATGCTCACGAGCAGCGGCAGGCTGGCGCCGCCTTCGCGCGCGAGCTCGCCGGCAATCTCGCGCAGCACGAGATCGACGTTGTACGGCTTGACGGCCAGGACGAGAATGTCGGCTCGCCGCGCGGCCTCTATGTTGGTCGCAGCTACTTTGATGCCGAGGGTCGCGCGCAGCGCCTCCACGTGCGCGGCGTGTGCGTCGCTCACGTAGATCGATTCGGCCGCTGCGGCCCCCGCGCTCACGAGGCCGCGGCAGAGCGCGCCGCCCATTGCGCCAGCGCCGATCACGCAGATTGTCTTGTCGTCGATCATGTTACGTCTCGCGATATTCCAGGCAATTCGGGCGCTATGTCGCCGCGGAGGCGGTTGGTTCGGCGCGCCCACGGTGTTGCGAGTGCGACCGCTTCGCGCTTGCCGCCGGACAGCATACACGCCTCGCAGTCGGCGTCGTGCCGCGCTCGCGACAAGTAAAGAAATGCTCCGCGCCCGGAAGAGGCGTGGAGCATTGCATGTGTTACGGGCGGCAGCCGGGGCGGTCGAGGCTACAGCTCCCGCTTGTCCCCGAAGGCGCGACGAGTCGGCGCGGGTGCGGGATTGGAGGAGGCCGTTGCGCCCTCATCCACCTCGACGGCCACGTTGGCCGGCGCGAACAGATAGACTTTCTCGCCCACGCGCTCGACCGTTCCATCGAGGGCATAGCAGACGCCGTTCAGAAAGTCGATGATGCGCTCGGCCATCTGAGGCGTGGCGCGCTCCAGGTTTACAATCTGCTGCTCGCCGTTCTTGAAGCCGTCCGCAGCGACCTTCGCATCCTCGAAAACCTGGGCGTTGGTGCGCACATTGACGCTGAGGAGCCGGGCGCTCTGCAGCCGCAGCGAGGTCTGCTTTCGCACGCCGGTGTTCACCACGGCGGTGGCGGATGGGGACGCGGCATCCACCTCCTCCTCGTCATGCTCCTCTGCGCCGAGCAGGGTATCTTTCACCTTTGTCCAGAAGCTCTTGCGCTCGAATCCGTCCGGGGCGGGTTGAGGCTCTATCATGTAACATCCTCCAGTGCGAATTTCGGTTTGATCAAGAAGCCGCGGGGATGGCGGCCCGTGTGTCTACGGGAATCGGCGGGCAGTTCAAACACGGGAGCGCGGTCCAAAGATCGCTGTCCCGATGCGGACCATCGTGGCGCCCTCTTCGATGGCGACCTCGAAGTCTGCGGTCATGCCCATGGATAGGATCTGGCGGCAATCCGGCGGGAGTGTATCGTACAACGCCCGCAGATCACGAAAACAGCGACGGACGGTCTCGGGGTTTTCCGTGAATGGGGCCATGCCCATCAATCCGAGGACCTGTATGCCGGGAATACTCCGCGCGCTTTCGAGCGTGTGCAGTGTGTCGCGGATCTGGAAGCCAAACTTGGTCTGGCTGGTATCCAGCTTCACCTGCAGCAGTATGCGGGCCTCAAGGCCGGATTGTAGGGCGCGTTCGCCTAGCTCGCTGGCTAGCGGCAGGCTGTCCACACTCTGAATAATTGCAAAGCTACCGACAACGGATCGGGCCTTGTTCCGCTGGAGATGGCCGATGAAGTGCCATCGGATTGTGGGCAGCCTTCCGGACAGGGCGCTCTGTTTCGCGAGGGCCTCCTGGACGTAGTTCTCGCCGCAGTCTGAAATGCCGGCTTCGACGGCCTTCAGAATCCGCTCCGATTCCACGTTTTTGGTGACCGCCACCAGCGTCACAT
>DATGJU010000061.1:0-4077 GCA_035295045.1 Chthonomonadaceae bacterium | reverse complement strand
GCCTGCGTCCGCCGCGCTGTTAAGTCCCACAACCTCGACCGGCGTCGATGGGCCGGCCTTTTGCAGCCGCTCGCCGCGATCGTTCGTCATCGCGCGGACCCGGCCATAAGTCGTGCCTGCTACGAGGCTGTCGCCGACCTGCAGAGATCCGGACTGGACGAGCACCGTCGCGACCGGTCCACGGCCCTGCTCCGTTCGGGCCTCGATGATCGAGCCCGTCGCCGGGCCTGACGCCGGCGCAGTCAGCTCCTGTACGTCCGCTACAAGCAGGATGTATTCGAGTAACGACTCCACGCCTTCGCCCGTCTTCGCAGATAGTGGCACGGCGATAACGTCGCCGCCGTAATCCTCGACTACAAGATTGTGCTCGGTAAGCTGCTGCTTCACCCGGTCCGGCTTCGCATCTGGCCTGTCCATCTTGTTGATCGCGACAATGAGGGGCACCTGCGCCGCCTGCGCATGCTGAATCGCCTCAACCGTCTGCGGCATAATTCCGTCATCCGCGGCCACGACAAGCACGACAATGTCCGTCACGCTGGCGCCGCGCGCGCGCATCTTCGTGAATGCGCGGTGACCCGGGGTATCCAGGAACGTGATCTTGCGCTTGCCGCCGTCATGATCGATCTCGATCTGATAGGCGCCGATGTGCTGCGTGATCCCGCCGAACTCCCCCTCGACAACGTTCGCCTTACGGATCGTGTCAAGCAGCGTCGTCTTACCGTGATCGACGTGGCCCATGATGGTAACCACGGGCGGGCGGGGCGCCGCGGATCCGCTCACGATCTTCGGCTTGGGCTTGGGAGCGGGCGGCGGCGCTGCCGGCTTCTCCTCTACCCTGTCGCGCAGGGTGAAACCGAATCCTGCGGCGAGCCGTTCTGCCAGCGGTCGCGACAGGCGCTGATTGGCGCCGATGAGCTGGCCCATCTCCATCAGCTTCTTAACGGCGGCCGTCGGCTGCACGTCCATCGCGGACGCAAGCTCCTTGACGGTCATGTCGCCGGTAACCTCGATGACCTTTCCGTCGGATGCACTCTTGCCGAGCAGGCCTCGGACGGAGTTCGCCGTCTCTATGTCCAGAATCGGGTTCTGGCCGGCCGCATCGATCCCGAGATCCTTTAACTGCATCACCAGCTCGGCGCTGGTCATCGTAAGCTCTTTGGCCAGGTCCGCCAACCGGACGCCTGGAGACTCTGCCATTCGCATCCACTCCTCGCTTTACTGCGGCGTTTCGCCGCTGCTCTCACTCCGCTGCGCACGCTCCGTCTAGGAAGCGGCATCCCGCGCTGCGCCGGCATCGGCGACCGCCGCCGGAGAGGCCGGCTCCGTCATCGCCGGCGCGCCGTCCGATTCCGCGGCCCGCAGCGCCAGCTCCTGGAAAAGCTCCTCTGTGACCGTGGGCACGTTCAGGGACCGCTCCAGCTTTCGCTGCTTTCGCGCAAGCGCGATGCACGACGCCTGGGCGCACACGTAGGCGCCGCGGCCGGGCATCTTGCCCTTCGCGTCGTAGGCGACCACGCCGTCCGATTGCCGAACGACGCGCAGAAGCGTCCGCTTCGCATCGGCGGTACGGCAGGCCACACAGGTCCGAATAGGAATATGCTTCGTTTTCATCATGTGCCGTGCAAATGCGCGGAGTCCGGGACGGGATTCCATGAAAATCGGCACGGTGACGGGAGGCTGGCGGATGGCGCGGCCGGCACGAAGCCTGGGCTCCGCAGCAACGCACGATCGAGGAGCGGCCGGTACGGCCGCGATTCACGAGGAGGGATGGCGCAGGGCGCCGGCATGAGTCGCAATCGCTACTTCATGACTTTTCTCCGGTGATCCGTGCCGCAGGGCCGCCGGCCCCACGAACTATACGCGAACGCATTGCCGTCTCATATCCGTACCAACCGTCCGGACCGTCCTTTCGCGCAGCACAGTCTGCGCCGCTCCTCATCGATAGCATCTTGCGGCCACCCGCCGCACGCAAACCGTTCCGGCCTGCCGCGCCCCGGCCTGGTATGGTATCCGCCACGCGGGCCGGCTGGGTCGCGGGGGGCTTACTCCACGCTGGAATCGGCGGAAGCTGCGTGGACGACGGGCTCCTCTTCGGAACCGGTAGCCTCGGGCGCCGTCTCTTCCGGCTGATGCCCGTTGCCGGCTGCCGCCGTATCCGCCGGAAGCGACGGGATATCCTCCTCCGAATACGGTGCGACGTCGCCTATCGTATCCGAAGCTGCCGCCATCGTCTCTTCCTTCTGTCCGATAGGGCCGGCCTCCGCAGCCGCCTCTTCGCCGCCCGGCTCGCCATCGGCCTCGGCGGAGCCGGCTGCATCGTCGTCCTCGCCGAGCTGGGCCGTCATCGCCATAAGCGCCGCGCGGGCCATCTGCGCCTCGCTTCGGATGTCGATCCTCCACCCGGTGAGCCGCGCCGCCAGCCGGACGTTTTGCCCGGCCTTCCCGATGGCGAGCGAAAGCTGGTTGTCGGGAACGATCACGAACGCGCTCTTGTCATCCTCCTTGGCGGTGACCTTCACCGCCTTGGCCGGAGAGAGTGCCTCGCCGATGAACAGGGACGTATCCGCGTTCCAGCGCACGATGTCGATCTTCTCGTCGTACAGCTCGTTCACGACAGCCTGCACGCGGCTTCCGCGATGGCCCACGCACGCGCCGACCGGATCGACCTTCTCATCGCGGCTGGTCACTGCGATCTTGGACCGGGCGCCAGGCTCGCGCGCGACGCTCTTGATCGTCACGACGCCGTCCGCGATCTCAGGCACCTCCAGTTCGAATAGCCGCCGGATCAGGCTCGGATGGGTCCGCGAGACGATTACCTGCGGCCCCTTCGGCGTCTCCTTGACCTCGAGCACGTACACCTTGATTCGGTCGTTGAAGTGGTACGGCTCGGTCTCGACCTGCTCCTGAATAGGAAGTAGCGCATCCAGCTTACCGAGGCTCACCAGGATGTTGCGGCCCTCGTGGCGCTGCACGACGCCCGTAACGACCTCGCCCACCTTTTCGTTGTACTCGTCGAAGATCTTGCGCCGCTCCGCCTCGCGGATGCGCTGGACTACCACCTGCTTTGCGGTCTGCGCGGCGATTCGCCCGAAATTCTTCTGATCGATGTCCTCTTCGATCGTCTCGCCGAGCATCTTCTCGGGATCGATCCGCCGCGCCTCCTCCAGTGTGATCTCGGACGGCTCTTCGGTCGGACCCTCGACGATCGTGCGCTCGGTAAACACCCGGAATTGAGACGCCGCCGTCTTCTGGGTATTGATCGTCACGCGGATTTCGGTGTTCGCGGGATAGTTCTTCTTGTAGGCGGTTTCAAGAGCAGACGAAACCGTATCTATAAGCGTGTCGAGCGGGATGTCCTTCTCTTTGGAAATCTGCTGGAGCGCGTCTATAAACTCACCGTTCATCGCTGCGTCTCTCCCAGGCAGGTGCCATTCTCTAGATTCGCGATCTTCGCCCCGGACGCTTCGCAACCGCTTCTATCGCCGCGGCCGGCTCTCGCACGACCCTCCGGCGATCGCCGAGGCTCGGCGCGGACTGCGCTCATGCGCTGCTATTGCAAATTGCTGACGTAATAGAAAAGAGTGGGCAGAGACCCACTCTTAGGAGACGAGTGTATTGGAACTGCTTGTAAGTATATCATAGCGGCGGCAAAAAATCAAGGGCGGCTGAAGGGCCGCCCTTGCGTCGCACGCGTGTTGCGGGCCAGTGGGCGCTCGCCTACATGCGGAAAACGCTGTCGTCCAGGCCCTGGTTTACACGGACGTCCCGGTAGAGCGTCACGCCGGCCTGCTGGTTGTCCCGGTTGTACGCCTCGAGCCGGGTCGGGAACCAGATTCCCGGCGCCACCTCTTTCGGATCGAGATACCAGAACGTACCGTTCAGCTTGTGCATCTGGCTGTACTCCTCGCGCTTCACCACGATCTTCGTCTTGGGGTCGATCCAGAGCAGTCGGTAGGAGGTATCCAGCTTCTTGTCCTTGTAGCTGACGCGGAACAGTGCGCAGGTGATTCCCTTTACGTCCACGGTATTCAGATACTCACCCTCGGCCGTCTGCAGATAGCCGTTCGAGATGAAGCC
>DATGJU010000060.1:0-2972 GCA_035295045.1 Chthonomonadaceae bacterium | reverse complement strand
TGCCCATCTGGAGCGTGGATCCATCCTCGATAAGGTCCGCTACGTTGCGCCCGATCGCACGCGCCACTTCTGTCTGCGCAGGGTACTGCAGCTCCAGGAGCGGGCTGTCGTCCTCCACGAACGCGTCGATCCGGCTTACGTGCAGGAAGCTGTCGCCGAGCGTGCGCGGCATCCGGCGGTTGACCTGCACCGAGACGTGCTTCGCGGTCTCGACCGCCGCTTTTACGACGTCCACGGAGACGCCCAGACTGCAGTAGCCATGGGCGTCGGGAGGGGAGACCATCACCAGTGCGCGGTCGAGAGGAAGCTGCCCATTGCGGAAGAGCGCGGGGATTTCGGATAGGAATATGGGCGTATAGTCGGCCCGGCAGTCGTTGACCGCTTCGCGGACGTTTGCGCCGATGAAGAGCGCGTTATGCCGATACCGTTTTTCGAACTTCGCAGCCGAGTAGGGCGCGGCGCCCAGCGTCATGATGTGGACGATCTCGGCGTGCTCCACGTGACCGGCCGAATCGGCGAGCGCGTTCACGAGAGCCTGGGGCTCCGCCGCGTTGCTGCCGATAAAGATCCGCTCTCCGGTGCGAAGCGCCGCAACTGCCGATGCCGCGCTCATGGTGCGTCGTTTGTACTCGTCCTGCCAATTCACGAAGGCTCTCTCCTCACCGAAGCCGCGTGCGCGGCGCAGAATAGTGTCAGGACTATTGTGTGGCCGCGGCCCCGAGTCCACATCCGCGAATCGGCGGATTGCGAGGAGCAGACAAGAACGAGCCCCGGCCATGCCTGGTCGGGGCAGAGTGGAGATCGGAACGGTGATGGGATCGCGGGCCGCCCGCAGGGATCGACTTGCCTGCTTTGTGGGGCAAGTCTACCGTGCCGGTCCGGAGCGGAAGCGTCGAGGAGCCCCGCCCGGAGTCGCGATGGTGACGCCTTGCGAGACCCGGGCGTGCATAACCGTCGTGGACGGCCGCGAGGGGGACTCGATGCTACTTCGCCGTCGCTTCCGGCGGGTCGGCGAAGGCCGTGTAGGCGTCGGCGATGTCCGCCGCCTTCGTATCGCCATGGTGGAAGAGCACGCGGTACGTGAACGTCAGCATCTTACCGGCCGACACGGTGTAGTCGCCGGCGCCCTTCTCGCCGCGGCCGAAGTCGTGCAGCCCGAACGGGTTCACGGTGAAGAGGGCGTAGTCGCGGGCGTGCCACGTCTCCGGGTGGCGCAGGTTCGTGGGGGCGTCCATCATCGCGACGCCGTAGGTCTTGCCGCCGATCGGCCCCCAGTAGTCCACCCAGTCGGCCGGCTTGCCCCAGGCCGCCGTGCCGTTAACGCCGGTGGACGTCTCGATATGGCCCTCGCCCTTGATCTTGGACGAGCGGTCCGGGTGGATCGCCAGGGTATCCGGCACGCGCAGGCCGAACATGCCGTCCTTGTTGTCGCCAAAGGTAACCGGGCCGCCTGCCGGAGTAATCGTGATCGTGAAGTCCATCACCCGGTCCCCGTCCGGAAGCTCGTATATCCTTATTTCGCGCCGGTCGGTCGCGACGAGCTGGTTCGCCGGATCGCGCCACTCGGTCTTCGCCGTGAAGCCGCCATAGACCCAGCCGGACTCCAGCCGCTCGAAGCCGGTGTTGACCGTCCTTCCGGTCTTCGCGCCCTCGGACCAGTAGTCGACTCCGTTTACGCTGCTGTGCGTGAACCAGAGGCCGCGGTGGTGCGGATGGTCATGGCTTTCGCCGGGATCTGCTTCCGGCTCGACCGGCCACCGGCGCGTCATGGCGTCGCCCTCCGGCGTCAGAATGGGATAGAAGACGGGCTTGTTCGGCGCGGCGTGCGTCGTGTAGCGCGTAAAGAGAGTCGAATCGAAGGAGATCGCGACGTCGCTGTCCTTTTGTGTCACCTCGACCTGTCTGTCGGGCGCGCGCACGAACTGGATCGTCGAGAGCCGGTAGGAGCGGGTTGCGCCCATCGGTAGATCGTCCAGGACGAAGGTGAGGCGCATCCGTCCGCCCTCTACGCCTGCCTGCGCCCGGAGCGGCTTGCCGTCGCCGGCCTTGAGCGGATCGAGCTGCAGGTAGCCTGAGCGGCGCGCGGTCCGATCCGGTGCCGGAAGCGCGACCGAAACCGGCGCGTTATGGTAAGCGTGCTTCGTCGCCCGCACCGTCACCACCAGCGCGCGCCCCTGCGCCAGCGCGCCGCCTATCGCGCCAAACATCAGCGCCTCGCAAAACCCAAAGCGCACCCGCGCCGTCCAACCACTAGCCAGTTTGAATGCCATTCGCCGATCTCCGATCCAAATCGTCGTTTGGGCTGAGTTCGATTTCACCGCTGGCTAATCCTGCCGTCGTCCGGCGGCCCCGCGGAATGTGGGCCGTTGGCCGCGCTGCGTGGCGCTGCAGTCTTCGGATCGCCCCTGCCACGTCGCAAATTAGGCGCACGGCCTTCGCGGACGTCAAGTCCGGCTGCCCGTGAAGCGAACTCTCTGAGCGCAATACGTAAACGGGGAGCTTTGAACCGTGATCCGAGACATCAGGATCCTGGCGGGCTCGCTTGCCGCCGCGCTCCTTCTCACGGGGTGCCGCGGCGGGGCGCCGGCCGGACCGCACGGATCTCTGAGCGTAAACGGCTCTTCCGCGCCAGCCGTACCGGACCCGCTCGCGCCGATCGAGCCGGCCCGCACCGCCGCGGACCGGATCGTCAACCGCGCCAAGGAGGAGGCGCGGCGGGGCGTGGTCTACGACGCGAGCTACCGGCGCATCGCTTACCCCGGCGGCGACGTGCCTGCCGACCGCGGGGCCTGCACCGACGTCATCGTGCGCTCCCTGCGCGCCGCCGGAACCGACCTGCAGCAGCGCATTCACGAGGACATCCTGGCCGATCCCGATCCGTACCATCTGCGGGGCGCCGATCCGAACATCGACCATCGCCGGTGCACGTGCCACATGCCCTTCCTGCGGCGGCACGCGAAATCGCTGACCAC
>DATGJU010000059.1:0-11776 GCA_035295045.1 Chthonomonadaceae bacterium | reverse complement strand
GCCCCGCAGCTTCGGGCCGGCGCACTGGATGGCCGTGGGCGGAGGCGCGGTCGCCGCGCTCGCCCTCGTCGTCTTTACGGCCGGCTCGCTGCTTCGCGGCGCACATCCCGCGGTCGGAGGGCCAGCCGATACCGTCACTCTGACCGATATCTCCAAGCTGGACTTGCCGGGCAAGATCGCTGCAAGACAGAAGGACGTTGACCGCTTCACCGCGCAGGGTAAGAGTCTCGATACGCAGATCGCGCAGCTTCAATCGCAAAAGGCAGCAGCCGCGCAGGAGGCCGGCGCCGCACAGCAGGCGACCGCCGCGCAAATGGCCACCTACAATCAGGCGAAGGCGAAGCGTGACGCGGCGCAGGCGCGCTACGACGGCGCAAAGGAGCGTGAGGCTCGGGCGCGTGCAGCCCTCAATGGAGGAGGCGGCGTGGACCGCGCCGCGATCGATTCTGAAATCGCGCAGTGCAAGGCACGATTGGAATCGCTCAAAGCGCAACCTGACATCGACCAGGGCGACCCCGGTGAATCTAACGCCGACAAGCTCAGAACCGCACAAGAGGCGGTAACCGAGCTGCAACAGACGCTCCATGAGACCAAGGTACAACGCGCAAACCTTTTCACGCGAGCGGGTCTGGCAACGGGGGAGGAGCGGACAAGCATCAATAGTGCGATCGACGGCGCGGATGCGGAGATCAAGAGGCTAACACAGCAACTTAGTTCGGCCAACGCCGCATTGGCGGCGCTGCGACATCCGAACGGCAATTCCAAAGGTGGGAAGGCGCATGGCGGTTCGAAACAGGCCGAGATGCATAAGATCAACCTGAGGATCGCTGAGCTCAAGAGACGGCACGACGCTCCGGTGCCAGATCGCGGCAAGTTGCAGGCGGACCTGGACCAAGCTGCAGGGGCGGTCGCCGCGGCGAGAGCCGCGCTCGATCTGTGCCCTGTGCCGGCGAGGCCCGGCGCGAGTCCGGCGCAGGCGCGGCTGGACCAGATCACGCTTAAGCTCGCGGAAGCGCTCCACACGCAGAAAGGCGTCAAGGATAAGCTGGCTCAGGCGGGCGCCGAGTTGAAGCAGTTTCAGAGCATGCAGAAGCTTTCCCAGAAATAGGCGCCGCCGGCTGCTGGCGCCGGCGATCGGTCCAGGCATTTCGAACCCGCCGCGAATCGTATCTCGACGGGCGCGTGACGGAGGAGTCCCATGCAGCCTTCTAATCAAGGGTACAAGGCGAAGCCGCGCAGCTCCGGGGGCGAAGGCGTGCTCGGAATCGTCCTGCTCGTACTCGTTGCCGCAGGCCTCGCGGTCCCCACGGTGAGGAGCGTGCTGAGCGCGAAGGCAGTGAAGACGGATGTAAAGGGCAAGGCCGGCGATGCCAAGACGGCGGACCACGCAAAGGTCGTTGCGAAGCCCAAAGCGAACTCCACTGGCCGGATCCACGTCGTGGGCTCCCATTCCCACGGCGTACGGACCGCCTCGCACACCGTTGCCGCTCACAGCTCCAGCGCCGGCAAGCATCCCCACAGCCTGGCCGCGCTCAAGAAGCAGCAGAGCGATCTGCAGGCAAGACTCCCGGATGCAGAGAAGGCCTACCAGGACGCCGAGGCGGAGTACGCCGGCTACCAGGCAATCATGGATAAGGCAAAGCACGAAATGGACGACATGCACGCGCACGGAGGGGACCAGGCGAAGCTGAAGGACAAGGAGGCGAACTATCAGGGCGGGCTGCCCCTGCTGACGCAGGCGATGAAGAAGCGCAACGACGCCAAGGAGAAGCGCGACCGCATCGACGCGGACCTCGCCAGCGTGCAGAAGGAGATTGAGAGCCATGCCCACGCCCAGTAGTCCGGAAACGCCCGACGAGGTCCGCGAGAGCCCGGCATTACAGATCGGGCGCGTCGCGCTCGGCGTGGCGCTCATCTGCGTGCTCGTTGGGGCAGGTGTCTGGTCGATGCTGCCGCACGGGCCTTCCCAGGAAAAGAAGACCGTCGACGGCCCTATGACCGACGTGTCCAAGCTGGACCTGCCGGGCAAAATCGCCGCCAGGCAGAAGGACGTGGACCGCTTTAGCGCGCAGGCGAAGAGTCTCGATGCGCAGATCGTGGAGCTGACGACCGAGAAGGCGACCGCGGGGCGGGAATCCGGCGCCTCCCAGCAGGCGACTGCCGCGCAGCTTGCCGCCTACAGGCAGGCAAAGGCGAAGCGAGACGCCGCGCAGGCGCGCTACGATCACGCGAGGGAGCGCGAGGCAAGCGCGCGCGCTGCGCTCGCCGGCGACACAGGCCCGAACCGCGACGCGATCCGCTCGAGGCTGACCGCGATTACCAACAAGCGCGCCGTCCTTGCGGCGCAGCCCGATGCAGGCGAGGAGGACCCAACAGAGACTAACGCAGAAAGGCTGCAGGCTGCCAGGGAGGCCGTCGATGACGCTCGGTCGACGCTGAATAACCAGGTGGCAGAGGCGGACCGACTCAAGACTCAGGCCGATGGCGCCGCCACCGGGTCCACCGAGCAGACAACCGCGCTTAGCGCCTGGAAAGCAGCGGAGGCGAGGTGCGACACTTTGCGGCAGCAGCTGCTGCGGGCGCAGAGGGATTACTCCAGTCTGAGACGCCGGATATCGACCGGGGCATCGTCGCAGGCCGCCAGGGCGGCCGAAATCCGCGATATCGACGCGAGTATCGCGGCGCTCAAGCGGCAGCTCGACGCGCCGGCGCCCGATCGCGGCGGCCTACAGGCGGCGCTGGCGCAGGCCACTCAGGCGGCCGCCGCGGCGAGGGCGGATTTGGCTGCGTGTCCGGTCCCGGTCAGGCCAAGCGCCGGCCCGTCGCAGGCGCGGATCGAGCAGATAGCCGCCAAGATCGCTGCGGCCGTTCGCGCCCAGAAGGGCGTCCAGGAGAAGCTGGCTCAGGCCAACGCCGACCTGAGGCAGTTTCAGAGCATGCAGCGATTGTCGCAAAAGTAGTGGCGGCCATGCACTTCGAACCCTGCGCCCGAGTTTCCGCGGACCGGTTCTGCCCCGCAACCGGCCCCACGCGAGCCGAACCTGCTTAAGGAGATACTGCAGCATGGCAGAGGACCATGATGAGGAGTGGTCGGACGAAGAATTCGACGGAAACAAACCGAACTATCTACGGCAGGTTCTGGGCGCGGTGCTCGCCGTGGCTATCGTTGCGCCCCTTCTCTGGTTTCAACTTCACCACGACAGTCCGAGCGATCCGACCCACGGGGCGCCGGCCGACAATCACGGCGGGACCGCGATCACCAGGCCACCTGCCGTTTCCACGCCGGACTCGCTTGCGGCGAAGCTCGACAGCGCCCACCGGGAGGAAGCCGCTTTGATCTCCGAAAAAGAGCAGCTGGAGCGGTCTACGGCGCATCAGGCCAGCGGGGACGATCTTTCGAAACAGATTCGCGCGGCCCGAAAACGACTCGATGCCGCGAACAGCAAGGTGTCGGAGGTTCAGGCTCAGTTGGCGCACGGCGGCCGACCCGTGGACCGAGCCAAACTGAATCGCGAAATGGATGCGCTAAAACAGAAACGCGCGGCGCTGGAGCAGGCTCCGGTCAGCGCCGGCGAGGACGTCGCCGCGCTCAAGCAAGAGGTTAAGGCCAGGGAAGCCGATCTCGCCGCCGAGAACGAATCCATAAAAAAGTACGGTGAATACGGCGACAATTCGCCGGCCTTCAAACAGATGCTGGACAACTCCAAGAGGCAGGCGCGCGCGCATCGCGCCGAGATCGCTCAGCTTCGCCGCAGAATCAGCCGGGCCAGCGGCGCGGCGTCCCACGCAATGGAGAAAGCGAAGATCGACCGGGAGGTTTCCGCGATCGCCAGATCTCTTGACGCAAAGCCCGTGGACGCGGCAAAGCTTAACGAGGAACTGAAGGCAGCGCAGAGCGAGCAGACCCAGGCAAACAAGGACCTAAGCGCGCTCACCGCGCAGCAGCCGAGCGGCGCTGCCGCAGGCGGCACGGGCGGTGGAAACGCGGCCCAGCGGCTCAAGGAAGTGAACCTCAAACTCGCGTCCGTCCGCACAGAGATCCAGGGCCTTGAGAGCATGCGCAAGCTGTCGAACGCCCGCTAGCCGATTGCCGCCAGGCCAAAGCCTCGCCGCCTCGAACAGTCGCAGCCATGCCGTGGTCCACGGTGCGCGTACATCCCCGTCAACGCGCGGCCGAGCCGCGTCAAAGTGATTCTCCGTTCGGTCCAAGTACGCAATATCCTCCGCAGCGCGTGGTATAATGCAGACATCCGTATAGTAACTGGAGCGTCTGCACATGTCCCAGGCAAACCAATCGCGATCGAGGATCGACGGCGCGCCCGCATTTCTCGTCCCCGCCCCGCGCCGGCAGGATCAGCTTGCCCTCTTCTCGCTGGGTGAGCCGGCGGACCGCGTGCCGGAGCGGCTGGGCGCCGCCGTCATCGGGATCCGCGAGAAGGCGAAGGTCCTGCACGACGTGTCGGCCTACTGGGACCGGTTCGACTACTCGCTCAACCCCTTTGTCGGCTGCGGCTTCGGATGCAGCTACTGCTACGCGGCCTTCTTCGTTCCGGACGAGGAGAAACAGCGCGACTGGGGCCGCTGGGTGGACGTGAAGGTGAACGGCATCCGCGAGATCGTGAAGCGGCGGGACCTGCAGGGCAAGCGGATCCTCATGAGCACGGCGACCGACCCGTACCAGCCGCTGGAGCGCAAGGTGGAGCTGACGCGCGGCATCGTCGAGGCGCTCTCCGCGCCGGACCGCCAGCCCATCCTGCGCGTGCAGACGCGCAGCCCCATCGTGACGCGCGACATCGACCTGTTCCGCCGCTTCAAGGACATCCGCGTCAACATGTCCGTCACGACCGACAGTGAGGCGGTCCGGAAGCGTTTCGAGCCGGGCTGCGCCAGCATCGACCAGCGGCTGGAGGCGATCGCGCAGGTCAAAGCGGCGGGCGTGCCGATCAGCGTCTTCCTCGCGCCCCTGCTGCCCATCGAGGACCCGGACCGGTTCGGCCAGCGCATCGCAGAGATCGGCCCGGACCACGTCTACGCGACGCCCTTCAACATCACCGACGGCTACTTCAAGGGCAGCACGCGCCAGATGGCTCTCGACCTCGCCCGCGATTACGGCTGGACCCGCGAGCGCGTCGACGAGTCGATTGCCGCGCTGCGCCGCCGATTGCCCGCGATCGTCGCATAGCTGGAGCCTAAGTAGCCCGAAGGTCTAGCCTCGCGCATTCTTCGATCGACTTGACGTATATTCGACGAGGTTTGAGCGCTGGCCTATTTATCAGCGATGTCTCGCGCCGCAAGCCGGCAAGGCGAGGGTTGGCCGCGTGGCGGGCGCCCGGGCAAGCGTATCGCTCAGAGTCTCGCTCCCAAGGTCCGGCCGGACCCCGGGCTGCACGATTACGACGGCAGTTGCCGTCGGTCCGTGCGCCTCCTCAGGAAACAAAGTGGCTACTCAGACTTCGCGCCGCCCGGTTGCCGCCGTCAATCCAGTATTCTGCTCAGCATCCGACCTGGCTGCTTGGCGGAACAATCCCTCAACAACCACATCCTTCGCAGTCGAGAAGGGCAAACCGCCCGAAAGGGCGGGACGCAAAGCCACGGGCCTGAATTGCCGTGGCCGGTCACAACACCGTCACCCAGGAACGGTGAACGGAGACCGGCCGCCGCGAATGGCCGCCGGGCCGCCGAACCTGCAACGATTACGAGGGAATTACATGCGCATCACTGCATCAATACGGTCACTGTACTCTGCACCAGTCGCCTCTCGTGCCGGCCGCGCCTCCGTACGCGGGCTGGTCACAAGCCTGATCACAGCATCCACCCTGTTAAGCGCGGCATTTGCGGGCTCCCCGGTCAAGGCGGACCTGCTCAGCCAGAAGTGCGATCAGTTTCTCGCGCAGACCGCCCATCGATCGACAGGCCGGCGGGTCTCCGTCATCATCCGGCTCGACGGCGAGCTGGCGGCGCCCGATCAGAACGCCCTTCGCGAGCTCGGCGTTGACGTATATCGCCACCTGCCGGTCATCCACTCCATCGCCGCAAGCGTTCCGAAGCACAACCTTTCAAGACTGGCGGAGCTTAAGTTCGTCGCGCGTCTCTCGCTCGACGCAGCGGTGAAGAAGTGCGACGAGTTCACGGTCGGCTCCAGTCGCGCAGACGTTGCCTACTCGAGCTACGGACTCACAGGCCAGGGCGTCGGCGTGGCGGTAGTGGACAGCGGCATCAGCGTCCACGAGGACCTGACGAAGCCCGGTCTGCTCGGCACATTTCTCCTTAGCCAGAACCGCATCCTCAAGAGCGTGAACTTCGTCGCGACAGACACGACCACGAGCGATCTTTGCGGGCACGGCACGCACGTGGCCGGCATCATCGGCGGAAACGGCACGGCGTCGAGCGGCCTGCTCGCGACCAGAACCTTCTACGGCATCGCCCGCAAGGTCAACCTGGTGAGCGTCCGCGTGCTCGACCGGGTCGGCGAAGGCGATGTCAGCACCGCGATCGCCGGCATACAGTGGGTCATTAACAACCGCACGACCTATAACATCCGCGTGCTCAATCTCTCGCTCGGCCACCCCGTCGGCGAGAGCTACACGACCGACCCGCTTTGCCAGGCCGTCGAGAGCGCCTGGAATGCCGGCATCGTCGTCGTCTGCGCCGCGGGCAACGACGGACGAGCGAGCGCGACGCAGACGGCAGGCGCGCCGAACGAGGGCTGGGGCACGGCATACGGCTCGATCAACTCGCCGGGCAACGACCCCTACGTCATCACCGTCGGCGCTACGAAGTCGATGGACGGCAACCGCGCTCACGATCGGATCGCCACGTATTCGGGTCGCGGCCCCTCGCGGCTGGACATCGTCCTGAAGCCGGACATCATCGCGCCCGGCAACCACGTCATCTCGACGCTGGCCGACGGAAGCTACTTCGATACCGACCACAACACCAACGTCGTGAGCGGGCTCGTATACCTGCTGAACGGCATTACCACCGGCAGCTCGGACCGCTACTTCTACCTCTCGGGTACGTCGATGGCGACGCCGGTCGTCGCAGGCGGCGCAGCCCTCATCCTGCAGAAGTACCCAAACCTCTCGCCCGACACGATCAAGGCCAGGATGATGTTGTCGGCCGACAAGTGGCTCGACCCGTCCGGCGTCACGGACCCTTGTACGTACGGAGCGGGCTATCTAAACATACCGGCCGCCCTCAACTCCACGGTAGTGGCGACCCAGCCGGCCATGAGCCCGACCCTGTCCGAAGATGCGAATGGCAATGTCTACATCAATATGGACCGCGCCATCTGGGGAAGCCGGGCGCTCTGGGGCACGGGCGTCACCGACCTTCGCGCCGTGTGGGGAACGCAGTCGCTCTGGGACAGCAGCACGAACCTGCTGAGTGCCAGCCGGGCTGTCTGGGGCACGTCGGTGTGGAGCGACAGGGCTGTGTGGGGCACGACCACCTCCTACGTCGATCTTTCCAGCCGCGTATTCACCGGGGAGTAGGCAGGATCACGCGCATCGGCCGGCCGGAACGTCTCGCATGCTCCGGCCGGCTTGTGCGGCTGCCGCTGGCGGCGAGCCGTGCCCTACGAAAACAGGTCCAAGGTGGTCTGCTGGATGTGCGGGATGCCCTGCGCGGTCGGCTTGCGGATGAGCTCGTCGAAGCGGCCCTCGAAGCCCTCCTCCAGCCGCTTCGCGAACTTGTACAGCTTCTCCATATAGTACCTCTGGTTCTCGTCCTGCGCGTACTCCCGCTCGAGCCCCAGGCTGCCGTCCGCGCGCTCGTAGACGTAGACGTACTCTCCAATCTGCACGCCCTCCGCCACCGCAGCGCTCCGCCGCTTCTGCTCGCTGTGAAACGTCTTCTCCGTTACACGCTCGCGCCGCACTAGATCCTCGATGGGAACGCGCCGGTCCAGAATGTCGGCGATGGTCTGCTCGTAGAGCCTGGCCGCGCTCTCCGGATCGCTCTCCAGGAGCCGGTCGATCGCGCGCGCGAGGAAGCGCCTGCCGTACCGCTCATCGGCCCGCGAGCGCAGGGAGGCGCCTTTGAATATCCGGCGGCCGTCCGGCGTTTCCAGAACGTAGTTCTTGGTCTTCAGCGAGAGCATCCGCTTGAACCGGCCGTCGAACGCCAGCCGGATGCCCTCCGGCAGCTTCGCGCCGATCTGCGCCACGTACCTGCGCGCGGCCTCCTCGCCGGCCACGGCAGGCGGAGGCGTGAAGTAGACGCCGTCGGTGTCGATCTCGATCACGCGGCTGCCCGTCGCCTCCAGGTCCCGCGCGATCTCCTGCACCAGCTCCCGCCCCAGCTCCGTCACCCGCTGCGCCGCCGCATAGTCGTTCCAGTGAAACGGGCCGCCGAGGTACCCGTAAAACGAATTTATCAGGACCTTGAACGAGCCCTGCAGACCATCCCAGTATAGCTGCGGGTCCTCGATTTTGGATTCTGAATTGCCGCTCTGCCGACTATCGGCCTCTTCCCTTTCCCCTATCTCCACGCACTGAGGATGCGGCTCCTGAGCACGCCGCTTTGACTCCAGGCGGCGCTCGGTGAGCTCGCGCAGGCACGGCAGGAATACTCCCAGGCTGTCCGAAGCGGGCGCGATCCGCTGCGTCAGCATCAGGTTCGGATAGAGGCTCTCTACGTCCGCCTTCACCACCTCATCCTGGACGCCCGTCAGCCGCACTTCGGTATAGCCGCCGGGATAGGGCCGCGACTGCTGCTGCTGCGGAACCGCCCTGCCGGCCGCCAGGTAGGCGCGGATGAAGATGGAGTTGATCTTCTCTCCATTGCCGGTCACCGTCACCTGGCCGTAGTTGTCCGGCACCATCTGCGTCTGGTAGAACTCGACCGGAGTGATGAGGTCAGCGAGCATCCGCGTCTCGATCGCGTCCTGCCGCGCGTACTCCCGGACGCGCTCCGTCTCCTCGCGATAGAGGCGCGGCATCTGGTCGCGCGGCAGCTCGATCCTGCCCTCGTGCGCGAAGCCGAACTGCCGGGCGCACTCCTTCAGGCCGTAGCTGGAGAGCGCGCCCTTCGCCCAGTCGAACCGCTGCACCACGAGATACGTATCGATGACGTGCCTGCCGTGCGCATAGGCGGGAGTGAAGGGCCGCGAGGTGCCGCCGATCGCGTAGTTGCGCTCGGGCGCCTGTCGCAGCTCCGAGCCGTCCCTGCCGAGCGACAGGGGAATTCCGTGGCGCCGCGCTCGCGTAAGGAGAAAGGGAAGGTCGAAGCCGAACAGATTGTGGCCCTCGATGACGTCCGGGTCCCAGGTATCCACGAGCGCGACGAATCGCCGCAGGATTTCCGGCTCATCGCCCTCGATCAGCTCGAGACGGCCGCGGTTGTCGGACACCGCGACGAGCAGCACGCGATGCGAAGCGGCGTCCAGCCCTTCGGTCTCGATGTCCGCCTGCATCCGGACAACGTCGTCGAACGTCATGCCTTTGAACAGCGTGCGGCCCGACCGAATGAAAGCCATTTTGGCGCCGCCGGCGTAAGTCACGCTCGCGACGTGCCGGTCCTGTAGCTGGAAACGGGCGGACCGATAGGCCTGGACCGTGTCGAACTCCGCGAGAACGTTGTATCCGGGGCCCTCCAGCTCCGAATAGGCCGCGTCCGGCAGGACGAATTCCGGCCGGTCGAGCAGAAGTATCCAGGGCTTGAACGCCATCCGCTCGGCGCGGACGCCTGCCTCCGTCCGGCGGTAGGCGAGCGCGCCCTCCGTCTCGTCCAGCTCGATGGCGACGAGCCCGGCGGCAGGGTCGGCGCCAAAGAGCGCGGCGGATACGAACGATTCCTGCGACTTATCTGTTTCCATGATAGACCAACTTGATAACCGCATCCACGCCCGCTTCCCGCCACATTAGAACGTGTCGAGGCGCGGCGGCGGGCGCATCCAGGGTCGATTGCTTTAGCTGACAAAGATCGCGCTACCAAGGAGTAGACATGAAACCTCGTTATCCCATTATACTTCTCGCCGGCTTCGTCATCGGCATCGCCGGCGCGGCCGCGATTCACGCCGTGGCGGCGGCCGACAACGGCAAACAGCCGAAGCCGGACGCCAAGAAGCCGCCGTTCGAGCGCGTGGTGAAGACCGAGGCGGAGTGGAAGAAGATCCTGCCGCCGAACGTGTTCGAGATCACGCGCAAGGCGGGCACCGAGCCGGCATTCAACAACGCGTACTGGAACAACCACAAGCCCGGCAAGTACGTCTGCGCCGACTGCGGCCTGGAGCTGTTCACCTCGAAGACGAAGTTCGAATCCGGCACCGGCTGGCCGAGCTTCTGGCAGCCCGTCGACAAGCGCAACGTGCTTCAGAAGACCGACCCGGATGGCGAGCGGACGGAGGTGCGCTGCGCCCGCTGCGACGCCCATCTCGGCCATGTATTCGACGACGGCCCGAAGCCGACCGGCCTGCGCTACTGCATGAACTCCGCCGCGCTCAGATTCGTACCGGAGAGTAAGGATTCGAAGCCCGGCGGCGCGGCCAAGCCGTAACTCGCCGGCCGCACGCTTTGCATGGTATACTTACTCTCTCCAATCGCATTCCATCAGGCAACGGAATCCCTTCCGTTGCCTGTTCTTACCAGGGTCCATGATCGAATCGAGCCTCAAACCTGCTCTCGAATGGACGCCCCCCGAGGAGCGTGAGGCGCTCGCACGCCGAAATGGCGGGGGCGCCCGTCACGAGCTGGCCGAGAAGCTCGACGGTATCATCGCTCACCTCAAGGAGTACCGGCCCCAGGCGGACGCGGAGCTGGTGCGCCGCGCCTTCGAGTTCGCCGAGGAGAAGCATCTCCCTCAGAAGCGTAAGAATGGCGAGCCCTACATTATCCATCCGCTGGAGGTCACGGAGATCCTGGCGGACCTGGAGATGGACGAGCAGACGCTTGCGGCCGGCCTCCTGCACGATGTGGTTGAGGACTGCGAGGTCGCGAACGATGAGATCGAGCGGCTGTTCGGCGCCGAAGTCGGCCACCTGGTCGACGGCGTCACGAAGCTCCAGATCAAGGGCGTGGACGAGGGCAAGGAGACCGCCGACGCGGAAGAGGGCGAGGACATCAGTCCCGCTACCGCAGAGCGCGTGAAGAAACAGGCCGAAATGGCCAAAAACGCCGCGAATATGCGCAAGCTGTTCGTCGCCATGGCGCGCGACCTGCGCGTGATCATCATCAAGCTCGCGGACCGGCTGCACAACATGCGGACGCTCTCCGCCCTATCGCTGGCGCGCCAATACCGAATGGCGGCGGAGACGCTCCACATCTTCGCGCCGCTTGCGCACCGGCTCGGAATCTGGCAGCTCAAGTGGCAGCTCGAGGACCTGGCGTTCAAGTACGTCGAGCCGGAGGCCTATTCCGAGATCGCCGCGATGGTCGCCCGCAACCGTGCCGAACGGCAGGCCGAGGTGGACGAGGCGATCCGCCTGCTGCACACCGAGCTTCGCAGCCACGGCATCGACGCCTACGTCGCGGGCCGGCCGAAACATCTCTACAGCATCTACAACAAGATGAGGCACCAGGGGCTGGAGTTCTCCGAGCTCTACGACCTGACGGCGCTGCGCGTCATCGTGCACACGAACCGCGAGTGCTACATCGCCCTCGGCGTGCTGAGCGGCCTCTGGCCGCCCATACCGAACATGTATACCGACTATATCGCCAACAGCAAGGGCAATATGTACCAGTCGCTGCACATCAAGGTTCTCGGCCCCAAGCAGACACCCCTCGAAGTGCAGATTCGGACGTGGGAGATGCACCGCACGGCGGAGTTCGGCGTGGCG
>DATGJU010000058.1:0-5895 GCA_035295045.1 Chthonomonadaceae bacterium | reverse complement strand
GCACGCGTTCGACTCGCTGGCGGCAGGCGAGACCAAAACGCTGCTAGATCTGGCCGGAAGCGGTACCGTCTGCCGCATCTGGCTCACCGTCGGCGATCGCAGCCCGGAGATGCTCCGCAGCCTGCGCGTGGACATGTCCTGGGACGGCGCGGAGCGGCCCGCGGTCTCCGCGCCGCTGGGGGACCTGTTCGGCGTGTCGCTCGGCCGCCGTACCCCCTTCGAGTGTGCGCTCTTCTCGGACCCGGAGGGCCGCAGCTTCAACTGCTTCGTTCCCATGCCGTTCCGGACCGGCGCACGCATCACCATCACCAACGAGTCGGAGCGGCGGCTGGCGCACCTGTTCTACGATGTCGACGTCCTGACGGCCATCCAGCACTCCGAGGACGCGCTCTACTTCCACGCCCACTGGCGGCGCGAGTCGCCCAACGCGCTCGGCAGCGAGTTCGCCATCCTGCCACGCGTGCGCGGCCGGGGCCGATTCCTGGGCTGTAACCTGGGCGTCATCGCCGACGCGGCCTACGCCGGGACCTGGTGGGGCGAGGGCGAGGTGAAGTGCCGGTTCGGCGGCGAGGAGTATCCGACGCTGTGTGGCACGGGCACGGAGGACTACATCGGCACGGGCTGGGGGCAAGGCGTCTACGCCCACCGCACGCAGGGCTGCCTCATCGCGGACCGCGAGCGGCGGCAGTGGGCCTTCTACCGCTACCACGTCGACGATCCGATCTATTTCCACGACGGCTGCGAGGTCGCGATACAGACGATCGGCGGCTGCGGCAAGGCGCAGGCACTGGATCTGGCGTGCAAGGGCGTCCCGCTCATCCCCGTCTCGATCGACACGGCGGAAGAGGGTGGCTTCGTCCGCCTCCTGGACCGCGAACCGCCGCTCGACCTGGAGTCGCCCGTCTCGCCGGACGGCTGGCTGAACTTCTGGCGCCAGGACGACTGGTCCGCGACCGCCTACTTCTACCTCGACTCGCCGTCCGGCTGCCTGCCGGACATCGCCTCCGTCTCCGATCGCGCCGCCGGCCTCAGCGCACACGCCGAGTCTTGATCACCTGCAAACGCCCCCGACCGCCGGCCAATGCCGTCCAGCCGCCGGCCGGTGTCGCCCGAATGCCGAGCCCGCCGCGCGCATGCCCGCCCTTAGCCCCAGCGGGCTGCTCTGGCCGCCGGGACAAAGCCAAACATGGCGTGTACCGTGCCGCCGCGCGCGGTCCCGAGCACTGCCGGCCTGCGTGTCGAGGGCGGTCAGACTCGCCGCCATGGCCGGGCATCGCGACCGCCGAGTTGGCCGGGCGGCAGGCGCCGCGCGAGCGTGGCGGGCGCTCCGGCGCTACGCGCCCTCGCCGATCTGCACGTGGAACGGCTCGCGCATGGGCCGCTTCTCGATCACGATAATGCCGGGGTAGAAGAAGATGCCGTGAGTCGCGCGTGCGAAGTCGAGGAACTCGGACTTGAGCGGCTCCTCGAGGAACCAGGCGTTCAGCCGATCTACCAGCGTCTTGCCGTACTCGATGAACGTACCTTCACGCCGGTAGCCGCCTTCGTACTCCGGCCAGTACGCGCCGAACACGTCCTCGCAGTAGTACAGGCCGTGGTCGGATAGGCGCGGAAACAGATAATCGAACGTGGCGATCTGGTGCCGCCCCAGGTGGCTGCCGTCGTCGACCACGATATCGACTCCGCCACCGAGCCGCTCGACGGCGGCGGAGAGGCAGTGGGGGTCGGACTGATCCCCGACGATCACCTCCGTGCCAGGGTCCACGCGGCCGGCGCAGTCCGGATCGATGTCGATGCCGACGATCCGGGCGGAGTCGCCGAAGTACTTACGCCACAACTGGAGCGATCCGCCCCTGCTGACGCCGATTTCAAGTAGCCTGACGGGCTGCCCAGAGGCCGGACGCGCACGGAAGTGGCG
Source organism: Chthonomonadaceae bacterium (assembly GCA_035295045.1). Lineage (GTDB taxonomy): Bacteria > Armatimonadota > Chthonomonadetes > Chthonomonadales > Chthonomonadaceae > DATGJU01. Next base: position 3,977 of record DATGJU010000058.1, on the reverse strand, counting down.
CTCGTAGATCGGCAGATAATGGTCCCACTTATGGGCGATTCGCCCTTCGTGAGTGTAGAAGATCTGTGCGAGCGTGCCGGCTGCGTCCCTCAGGCGCCGCGGATCGTCGGGCCTCGCGCTGAAGCGGTCGGCGGGATCTGAGTAGCGCGCCTTGCCACGCACCCGGTCGATGAGGCGCTGAACACGTTTGCCGAATCGTGAGGACATAGGTGAGGAGGGAAAAGATGGGCGATACTGGATTCGAACCAGTGACCCCTTCGGTGTGAACGAAGTGCTCTACCACTGAGCCAACCGCCCGATACTGCCACACTTCCACGCGGGACATGAGCGCCTTTGACTATTTTACCACTGCCGGCGCCGCGGCGTCAAGCTCCAGTTCTTGCCGCGCCATCACTTTCACAATCGGCCGTTTAACGGACGCGCGCCCAGGCCGCATCGATGTATCCTTTCGATAACGGATCGCCCGGACCCGGCAGGGGGCCACTCAGCCGGCAAGCTGCCACGCGCACCCAGGCGCGGCGCCGCGGTCGGGCGACGGCCCCGGCGCATTGGCGCCGGGCCGGGAGGTCACACCGATGAACGTTCTCATAGCCGCAGCCTTGCTTCTCGCCGCCATCCAACCCGCGCACGCCTACATCGACGCGGGGAGCGGGAGCTACGTCATTCAGATCGCCATGGCCGGCGTCCTGGCGGCGCTCTTCTCCCTGAAGCTCTCGTGGCGTCGCCTCAAGACGTTCGCCTCCGGCATCCTTGCCGAGCACCGCCGCTCTCGCGCGTCCATCGGGAGATGACGCGGATACGGCCAGGATCTATTGATAGCAACACCAGTATCTCGTCTTGCCGCTCCAGCTTCCCATGGAAGTGATGCGGGTAGAGCCACCATCTATTGACAGCAACTGCCAGTAGATGGCGGAATAATGGGCCAACTGGTCGTCGAACACTTGACATTGGCACGGTTGTTGCCTATAATGGAATTTATGATAGAGAATGCCACGCGTGCCGCTGCACCTGCGCGAAAGGACACGCGCGGCCGCCCGAGACGGGCCGTTCAGACGGTAAGCCTGAAAAAGAAGATCAAGACGGCGCTCGCCGTGTTGCTGCTGCTCGTCGAGACGGCCCTCGCGATCGGCCTCGTCTGCGCGCTCGCCGTCTTTTGGAGCTTCTCTAACGAGCTGTCCGGATTCGAGTCGATCATCGGCGATAACCGCGAGCCGATCGCTACGAAGATCTGGTCCGAAGATGGCGTCCTGCTGGGCCAGCTCGACGCCGAGAACCGCCAGCCCATCATCCTCAAAGACCTCGGCAAGAGCCCGGTTGTCGACGCGACGATCTCCATCGAGGACCACCGCTTCTACGAGCATCCCGGCGTCGACGTGGTCGGCATGGCGCGCGCCGCCCTTGCCGACCTGCGCGGGAGCGCGACGAAGCAGGGCGCCAGCACCCTCACGCAGCAGCTCGTGCGCCAGCCCGGCATCGGATCGCAGTTTGGCCTCAACAACGAGAAGCGCCTCTCGCGCAAAGTCCGGGAGGCCATGGTCGCGCTGCGCGTGGAGCAGCTGTACTCGAAGTCGGAAATCCTGGAGCTGTACCTTAATAACGTCTACTATGGCGCCGGCGCTTACGGCGTGCAGGCCGCTGCGAAGACCTACTTCCACAAGAATGCCAAGGACCTGAGCCTCGCGCAGGCCGCGCTCATCGCGGGCCTGCCCCAGAGCCCATCGCAGCTCTCGCCGTTCCACCACCGCCAGGCGGCGCTCCACCGCCGCGACGAAGTGCTCGACGCCATGCTCGAGTACGGCAAGATCACGCGGCCGCAGTACGACGAGGCGAAGAGCGAGCAGGTCACGTTCGTCAAGCCGGTCAAGAAGAACAACTTTAACTACAAGGCGCCCTACTTTACTACCTACGTCATCCGCGAGCTCCTGAAGAACTACGCGGCGGACTTCGTCTACTCCGGCCTCAACGTCAAGACCACCCTGAACTGGAAGATGCAGCAGGCCGCGGAACGGGCGCTGCGCAACGGCCTCGGCAGCCCGCAGGCCTTCGGGCCGAACCAGGGCGCGCTCATCAGCATCGACCCGCAGTCCGGCTACATCCGCGCCATGGTCGGCGGCCGCGACTTCCACGCCAGCCAATTCAACGCCGTCACCCAGGGCCGCCGGCAGCCCGGCTCGACGTTCAAGCTGTTCGACTACACCGCGGGCTTCGACACCGGCGCTACATCGCTCGACGACACGTTCGTCGATCGGCCGGTTCCCTATCCGAACGATCCCTCGCACCTGGTGAAGAACTACGGCGGCGGCTACAGCTACTCCTCGATGACCTGCCGCACCGCGATCATGTTCAGTAAGAACACGATCGCGGTCCAGGTCGCGCAGCGCGTCGGGATCAAGACCGTCATCGCCTACGCCTACAAGATGGGCATCACCACCCCGCTCGCGCCCTACCTGCCGACGGCGCTCGGCGCCTCCGCGGTCCGGCCGATCGACCTCTGCTCCGCATACAGCATATACGCGGCGAAGGGCGACCGGTACCACCCGATGGCGATCATGCGAATCACCGACGCGGAGGGCAACGCGCTCGACGCCGGCAAGTACGCGTCGGTGAGCGAGAAGAACGTCGTCCAGCAAAGCACCGTGCAGCAGATCGATCAGGCGCTGCTGGGAGTCGTGCAAAGCGGCACCGGCACCTGGGCGCGCGGCAACGAATCGAACGGCGTGATCGAGGACGCGCGCGGCAAGACCGGCACCACCAGCGATAACCGCGACGCCTGGTTCGCCGGCTACACGCCCGAGCTGACGACCGTCGTCTGGCTCGCCAGCGTCCACAAGCACGGCAAGAAGCTCTACTACGCCGAGATGGGGTCCGTCACCGGCGGCCACCAGGCGGCGCCGATCTGGCACGACTTCATGATCCAGGCGATCCCGCTCCAGCGCAAGTTCAACTCGACGGTCCAGCACCTCGACCTGCCCGCCCACCGCACCGTGGCCGTGGGCGCGGACGCCCCGATAAGGCCGCGGCGACAGCGGCAGCGCGAAACGGAGGCCGCCCCGCGCGCCGGCGCCGCGGATACGCCCGTTCCGGCCAATCCGAACACGGACCCCACGACGGATGGCGGGGCGGCCAACCCGGACAACCCCAACCCCGACGCCGACGAGACCACGCCCGATGGCGGACTGCCCGGGAATGGCGCGACTCGCCCGCCGCCGGGCGCCGTCGCGCCCACGGAGCAGCCGAACGATCGGCGCGCGACGACGATCTCGCCGTTCGGCGGCACGCCGGCGCCCTCCACGCGCGTCCGCACCGCGCCCCCGGTGACGCGCCAGGAGCGGCCCGATCCGCAGGAGACGATGGTCGCTGTTACCGTCTGCGGCGATACCGGCGATCTCGCGAACCCCTACTGCGACACTTACAAGACGATCCGCGTCACGGCGGCGCAGGCCGCGCGCATGCACCGTTGCCGCCTCCATCACGCGCCGGCCGGCGAGGGCCGCTAGCCGACCCATGATTCCCATAACCGGCGGTTCATCCTCTGCCTTCCGTGCGAATCCGGCGCTCGCAACAAGGAGCGGCAGCCGAGGTTGCGGTCAGCGCGGCGCTCACTCCGCCGCGCGCTGCGTCACCTCTCTTCCCTTCGAGCGTCGGGCCGTGACACCCGTGCGGGCTGCGGCTTGCCCGGCGCACCGAGATGTCGTTTGGGCCTCCGGGCGACAACTTATTGGAGCCGTCCGTGCCTCTAGATAGACCGCGCGGGCGCCCGACAGGGCCCGGCCGCGCTCCAGCGACCTCTTCTATTGGCGCGCTGACGATCGGCGGGGCGCCGGCCGCGCCGCTCTTCGTCAACGTGGCCGCCGATACCGAGCCGGCAGACGTCGCGGCCGCCGCCGGCGCGGGCATCCGGCTGTTCCGGCTGGCGGGACTGGACCTGGGCTGGCGCGGCCCCGACCAGTTCGACTACGCCGCCCTCGACGCCGTTC
>DATGJU010000057.1:0-12342 GCA_035295045.1 Chthonomonadaceae bacterium | reverse complement strand
CGCCGGCAGGCCCAGCGTGATCGCGTAGCCATGGTCGTCGCCGCCGAACCCCAGCCGGAGTCGCACGGGCTCCTTGCGCGGCCCACATGGTGGAGGCGAGGCCGCCCTCGCGCGCGATGGATCGAACCACGCCCTCCTGCGCCGTCTCGGCGAGGAGACGGAGCGCCCGGTACAGGTTGGACTTGCCGCTGCCGTTCGCGCCGGTTACGACGTTCAGGCGGCCGAGAGGCGCCGTCAGGTCGAGGAGTGAGCGGTAGTTTGCAATGGCGAGGGTTATCAGCATCGGCAGTCGAGTGCAAGCGGCCACAGATGTATGTCGGGCCGGTGCGAGCCGTGTGTCCGTCCGCGCGGCGACAGCCCGTGCCCGCGTGAAGGCTACCCGGCGCGCGGGCGCGACTGCGGCGTCCACCGGCGCGCTTTGCCCGCGCCGGCAGCCCCGGCGCCAGGCCACCAGACCAACCGTCCGCTGCGGTTAATGTACCCCGAAGGGGCGCCATCCGGCCCATTGGGGGCGAGAGAGACGGCCGCCAGGTCGCCAAGGAAGAAGTGGCCGTAGTCGTATGTCGGCGGAACGACGAGCTTGCCGGACCTGTCGATGTAGCCGTACTTCCCACCAATCATGACACTGGCGCGGCCGTTGAAGAACTCCGAAACCAGGTCGAACTTCGGCGGGATGGCGAGCGCGCCCGCCGGGTTGATGAAGCCCCACTTGCCATCGAGCTTTACGGGCGCGAGGCCCTCGATGAACGGCTGCGCGTCGTCGTAATCCGCGTCGTTGAGTCGCCTGCCGAACTTGGTGATGAAGGCGGCGTGGTGGCCGATCCACACGACTGCGACGCCCTCGGAGACGTAGGTCGCGCCGTCATACTGAGGCGGAACGACGAAGTCGCCGTCACGGTCGATCAGGCCCCACTTGCCGTCGACGGCTGCTGCCGCAAAGCCGTATTCGAAATCGGTCGCGGCGTCGAACTGCGGGTTGATCGTGTAACTGCCCGTGCGGTCGATATAGCCGCAGCGAAGTGTCGGCGGCCCGTCGGGCAGCGAGGGAGGAGACGCGGGGTCCGGCGTTGTTTCCGTCGAGCCCTGCTGCGCGAGGGGCAGCGGCATCGCGAGCGCGAGGCCGTAGCGGAATTCGCGACAGTAGGTGCCGGGCGGCGCGGTAACGACGATCTTGCCGGTCCGGTCGATGAAGCCGTTCTGGTCGCCCTCGGTCCAGGCCAGGCCCTCGCGGAAATGGAGAGCCATGCGGAACCGCGGAGCAATGGCCACCTTCCCGGCCCGATCGATATACCCGTGCAGGCGGCCGATTCGCACCGCTGCGAGGCCCTCGGAGAAGTAATCTGCCTGGTCGAAGCGCGGCCGGATAACGATCTTACCGGCCGCGTCGATATAGCCCCACTTGCCGCCGCGCTCGATGGGGTAGCGGTCCTTCTTCCAGTTGCCGCGCACGTCCGCGGATGCGCGTCGGGCCGCACCCGAGGCGATCGAGACGATGATGAGCGCCGCCAGCGGGGCCAACAGGCGTCCGGCGGCGGAACGGCGCGCCGCGCGAGCAGAGCAGGAGGAGGATCGCGAGGCGATTAGGATCGATCCCGCGCGGGACAGCCTCGAACCCGCCGGGGCCGGCGGCTGAAGAGGGGGACATCCAGATTGCGCCGGGCAAGGTTTCATACCAGAAGGAAATACGTCCGGCCTTCCCGAAACCTCAGCGCAATCCGGTCCTTAAGGAGCCAGCCCATGACCGAACATACTCCATCACCGCGACAGAGTCTTATCTCGCGGCGCGACATGATGCTGCGATCCGGCGCATCGCTGGCGGCGATCGCGGCGGCCGGCCTTTTCAACTTCGAGGACGCGCGCGCCGACGCAGCCAGACCGAAGCTGATCATCGGCTCTGGGACGCATCGCTACGAGTGCATCCACGATTGGCTCGTCCCGCCGGAGGGGCTGCTCTGGGGCGATACGCAGGGCGTGGCGCAGGATTCCAAGGGCAACATATACGTCACCCATACGGTGGCGAAGGAGAGTAAGATCGGCGACGCGATCGTCGTCTTCGACCGGCGGGGCAAGTTCCTCAAATCGTGGGGATCGCGGTTCCGCAGGGGCGGCCACGGCATCGAGATACGGCGTGAGGGCCGGCAGGAGTTCGCCTACCATTGCGACACCGCGCATCGCCAGGTCGTGAAGACGGACCTGGAGGGCAACGTGGTGTGGGAGAAGGGCGTGCCGCAGGAGCCGGGCGTCTATAAGGGCGGCGGCGCCTTCGTCCCCACCAACATCGCGTTCGCGCCGAACGGCGATTTCTACGTTGCGGACGGCTATGGCTCAAACTGGATCCACCATTACAACGCCAGGGGCGACTGGATTCGGACGTGGGGCGGGACCGGAACGGAGGACGGCAAGTTCCACTGCTGCCACGGCATCTGGATCGACGGGCGGGGGAGCGAGCCGCTGATCGTCGTGACCGATCGCGAGAGTAAGCGCATCCAGTGGTTCGACCTGGACGGCAAGTTCGTGAAGCTGGTAACCGAAGGCATCCGGCGGCCTTGCTACTTCGACACGCGCGGCGACCTGATGGTCGTCTCGGATCTGAACGCCGTCGTCCAGCTCCTGGACAGGGACAACAAGATCGTCGCAAATCTCGGGGATGGCGCGGGGCTGCCGGACCTGCGCGGGCACGCGCGCTCGGAGTTCGTTCCGGGCAAGTTCATCCATCCGCACGGCGGCAAGTTCCTGAAGAACGGCGACATCCTGATCGCGGAATGGATGCCCGACGGCCGGATCACGCTGTTGCGGAGGGTGTAAATTGAATCCATTTCGGGAGATTGTGGAATGGGCGCCGACCATCGCGCCGTAGATATAGCCGAAGCAACACTTAGCGAACTCGCGTGCCGTTGCCGCGAACCGTCATACATAAGAACGTTGACCGCGTTCGATCGCGGCTGGGGCCTACGTCTCCTGATAGATGAGGGATGGGACGGCTACAAACGCGTTCACCGTGCATTGGCCCACATAGAGGTCCGCGAGACGACGACGCCGATCCATGAAGGAGGCACAGAAGAGGGCATCGCCAACGCCCTCGTATCCGCCGACATTCCACGAGACCGGAACCCACTCGCGTTCCGTGCACCGTCGCTGCGTGCCTCCACGGACTTTACCGTGGCATAGATCGGAAAGACTTACAATGAACGACATGATGCGCGGAGCAGACCTACACTCCAGATCTTGTGCAGGCGAGGAGTTGTCGGTCCAAGATCGTCAGGAGTTAGAAGCCTGGTATTCTGCGATGGACGCAGAGGAAATGGAAGCGCTTCTAAACTCCTATCCGACCCTGCCAATCGATGTGCAGCTTCGAGCCGAATACCGTGACCGGCTGGCGGAACTACAGGCGACGATCGATCGCACTAAGGCAATCGACGATAGCAATTCTGCGCTGCGAGAGCAAATCGACGAGCTGCGACAAAAGCTAGTTGCTCGTGGCATCCTCGCAGCGTAATGGCAATATCTCGCGCCATGTTCCAACGTGTTCGAACTCGTGCCCGACATGCCTGCGAATACTGTGGCGTTACAGAAACCGACTCACAGGGACTTCTAACTATCGATCATTACCGGCCCCTCGCGCACGGCGGCGGCGACGATATCGGTAACCTCGTTTACTCGTGCTTTCGATGCAACCTCTACAAATCGAGTTATTGGCCTAAGGAAGATGGCGAGGCACCGATATGGAATCCGCGAGAGGAGCCAGCCTCCGCGCATCTGTTTGAACTGAGCGACGGCCGCGTTCTCGCACTGGCAACGATCGGCCGCGAGACCATCGTGCGTCTGCGATTGAACCGCGCGCCCCTTGTGTCCGCCCGAAGCCAGAAGCGGCTCACCGTTGAATGGACGGCGCTGTACACAAGACTTGCGGAGATCACTGCGGCGCTATCGCGCGCCCAGGCAGATCTCCGCACAGCATTGACTGCGCAGAACTCGCTCTTGGAAGAGCAGCAACGCATCCTCCAAGCTCTCTGGACGCTTGGCCCGTGATCCACGAACCGACACCAGAGGCAGGAGTGTTGAAACGAACACAGATTGCCGATTGCCAACGGAGTGTAATATGAATCGATCGTATGCACGATTGACGGAACCCCTGGTGCGCGTGGACGGCGAGCTGCGGGCGGCGACCTGGGACGAGGCGCTGAGTCGCGCGGCGGCGGGATTCGCCGCCGCGCGAGAGCGAGGGCCGCATTCGTTCGGTGTATTCAGCTGCTCCAAGGCCACGAACGAGATGAACTATGCGGCGCAGAAGTTTGCGCGGCAGGTGATGGGCACGAACAACATCGATAGCTGCAACCGGACTTGACACGCTCCCAGTGTCGTCGGTCTGGCGACTGTGTTTGGGGCGGGGGGCGGTACAAGCTCCTATCGAGAGGCGGAAGAGGCGGATGTGATCGTGCTCTGGGGCTCTAACGCCCGCGAAGCGCATCCGATCTTTTTCCACCATGTGCTGAAGGCGATCCGCAGCGGCGCAAAGCTCTACGTCGTCGATCCCAGGCGCACGTCCTCCGCGGAGTGGGCGGATCGCTGGCTCGGCCTGGACGTCGGGACGGACATCGCCCTCTCCAACACGGTAGCGCGCGAGATCATCCACGCCGGGCTGGCGAACCGGACGTTCATCGAGAACGCAACGTCCGGCTATGCCGAGTACGCCGCCAGCGTGGAGCCCTGGACTCTCGATCGCGGCGCCGCCGTGACCGGCGTGCCGGCGGACGCCATACGAGCCCTCGCGCACGACTACGCGCGCGCCGACCGGGCCCAGATGTGCTGGACGCTGGGCATTACCGAGCACCACAACGCGGTCGACAACGTGCTCTGCCTGATCAACCTGGCGCTCCTGTGCGGCCACGTCGGTCGCTGGGGCTGCGGCCTGACGCCGCTCCGGGGCCAGAACAACGTGCAGGGCGGCGGTGACATGGGCGCAATTCCGAACAAGCTGCCGGGATTCCAGGACATCGAGGAGGATGCCGGGGCGCGCGCCCGGTTCGAGGCGGCGTGGGGCGTCCCGATCATCCCGGAATACGGCTGGCACCTGACCCAGATGTTCGCGGCGATGGAGCGCGGCGAGCTGAATACGCTTTACGTGATCGGCGAGAACCCCGCCCAGTCCGAGGCGGACGGCCGGCACGCGCGCCATCTGTTGGAGGGTCTCGATTTTCTCGTTGTCCAGGATATCTTCCGCACCAAGACGGCGGAGATGGCGGACGTAGTGTTTCCGGCCAGCGCGGCGTGGTGCGAATCGGAGGGGACGGTCACGAACTCCGAGCGACGCGTCCAGCGCGTACGCAAGGCGCTCGATGCGCCCGGCGGGGCGCGCGACGATCTCGACATCCTCTCGGACCTTGCCCTCCGGCTCGGTCACGATTGGGGCCGGCCGACCGCCGAGCAGGTGTGGGACGAGCTTCGGTCGCTCTCGCCGATGCACGCCGGCATGAGCTATGCGCGCCTGGAGGCGCTTGGCGGCATCGCGTGGCCCTGCTATGACGAGAGCGATCCCGGCGCTACGTTCCTCCACGGGCGCCTGTGGGAGACGGACGAGACCACGAGGGGGCCGCGAGCGCCACTCTCGGCCGTCGGAGACGAGGGGCCGCGGGACCTGCTCAGCAACGAATATCCGCTGCGCCTGACCACCGGCCGGCGTCTGGATTCGTTTAACACGGGCGTGCAGACGGGCGCCTTCGCGTCGCCGATGCGCAACGGCGAGACCCTGGACCTCTCGCCGGAGGATGGCGCGCGCTTCAACGTCGCGGCCGGCGAGACGGTCCGCATTGTCTCGCGGCGCGGATGCATCGAGGCGCCCGTGAGATACGATGCCGGTCTGCGGCCCGGTCTCGCCTTTATGACGATGCACTTTCCCGACGACGTCGACGTCAACGACCTTACGATCGACGCGACCGACCCGAAGTCCGGTACGGCCGAGTTCAAGGCGACCGCGATCAGGATTGAGAGACTGGTCGAACGGAGTCAATAACAGGACCGAGGCGCTGTGGATCTCCACTTTACCGACGCAATCGCCGATGAGGGTGAGCGCGCCGCGATAGACGGCATACTTGGCCCGCCGGACAGCGGGTGGGGCGGCGGCAAGCGCGACGCACAGTCCAGCCGCCAGTCCGTGGGCGGCCAGGCGGCTCGCGGCCGGCGCCACCTGCTGCTGCCGGCGCTCCATGCCGTCCAGGCGCACGCCGGATGGATCAGCCCGGGCGCACTCAACTATCTCTGCGCGCGGCTGACCGTCCCGCCGGCGGAGGCCTACGGCGTCGCCAGCTTCTATGCGCTGTTCTCTACGACGCCGCAGCCGCCGACCGTCGTCCACCTCTGCGACGACATCGCCTGCAAGACGCGCGGCGCCGATGCGCTATGCGCCCGACTGGAGGCCGAGTTCGGCCCGGCCGGCTCCAGCCGGACCGACGCGCCGACGACCTGGAAGCGCAGCCCCTGCCTGGGCCTCTGCGATAAGGCGCCCGCCGCGTTCGTCCAGCGCGCGGGACCCGGCCGGGAGGATTTCAGCGCCGCCCCTGTGTCGGCGGAGCAGGTCCTGGCCACGCTCCGCGCGCCTGTAGAATTAGACCTTGAGACGAGCGCTTCGGACGCCGCGGCCGAGCGCGATCGCCGGCCGGCAGAAATGGACGTGGTGGACGAAGCGCACCGCCCGGACCAACCCGCGCGCCAGCCCGGCATATCGGCCGCGCGCCCGGCCGCGCCCAACGCCTCGTCCACCCGTTCACCCTCTCACCCTCTCACCTTATCGCTTCATCACTGCGGCGCAGAGCCGGCGAGCCTGGACGAATACCGCGCACGGGGTGGCTACCAGGCGCTGCGAGCGGCGCTTGAGATGGGCGCTCCGGCGATCATCCGGGAGCTGGCCGACGCGAAGCTCACCGGCCGGGGCGGCGCGGCCTTTCCCACGAGCGTCAAGTGGAAGGCCGTGGCAGAGGCGCCCGCGCGGCCGCACTACGTGGTGTGCAACGCGGACGAATCGGAGCCTGGGACGTTCAAGGACCGCGTCCTTATGGAGCGGGACCCGTTCGCGGTCATTGAATCGTTTACGATCGCCGGAATCGCGTGCGGCGCCGAGCAGGGCTATCTCTACATTCGCGGGGAGTATCCCGAGGCGACGCGCCAGCTCGATCAGGCGATTGCGCAGGCCCGGATGCGCGGCCTGCTCGGCAGCGACATCATGGGGCGCGGCGTCGAGTTCGACATTGAAATCCGTCGCGGCGGCGGAGCGTATATCTGCGGCGAGGAGACTGCGCTGCTCGAATCGATCGAAGGCAAGCGGGGCGAGCCGCGCAATAAACCGCCGTTCCCGGCGCAGGAGGGTCTGTTCGGCAAGCCGACCGCCGTCAACAACGTGGAGACGCTGGTCAACGTGCTGCCGATACTGGCGCGGGGCGGCCCGGAGTACGCGGCGACCGGTACCGCGCAGTCGACCGGCACGCGGCTGTTCTGCGTGTCCGGATGCGTCGAGCAGCCGGGCGTTTACGAGGTCCCGTACGGCCTGAGTCTGCGCGAGCTGCTCCGGTTGGCCGGCGGCGTGACCGCGAGCAACGCGCTGCAGGCCGTTCTGCTCGGCGGGGCAGCGGGCGCCTTCGTCCGCCCGGACGAGCTGGACATTCCGCTTACGCTGGAGGGCGCCAGGGCCGCCGGCGCGACGCTCGGGTCCGGCGTGGTGATGGTCTTCGACGATACGGTGGACATACAAGCGGTAGTCGTCCGCATCGCAGCCTTTTTCCGCGACGAGTCGTGCGGGCAGTGCGTCCCGTGCCGCGTCGGCACGGTGCGGCAGGAGGAGGCGCTGCGTAGGCTGGTCGCCGGCTCCGCCCACCCGGAGCAGGAGATCGCGCTGCTGGGCGAGCTGGACCAGGTTATGCGCGACGCTTCCATCTGTGGGCTCGGCCAGACCGCCTCGACGGCGATCCTGTCGGCGATCCACCGGCTGGGGCTGTTTCAGGGAGGCGCACGATGATCTGCTCGTTGGCGCGGCTCGCGGCGGATCGCCGCGCGCGCGCCGTCCGGCTATCCGGCCGGCGCCGGAGCGCGATGCCGTCCCGGGTTGACGGTGCTCTTCGGCTAGGGGCCGTTCGGCGGCCCGTTGGGCCAGCGTCACGCGGCGCGGACTGTGGAGGCCAGCGATGATCCATCCATTGCCGACTATGGAGCGTCCGCGGCGGCTCGTCGAAATCACGATCGACGGCGTGGCGGCGCGCGTGCCGGAGGGCGCGACGATCCTCGAGGCGCTGCGCGCCAAGGGCATCGACACGCCGACCCTCTGCTACCTGGAGAATTTGACGCCGGTGAACGCTTGCCGCGTCTGCGTCGTGGAGATCGAGGGCGCGCGCGTCCTTGTCCCCTCCTGTTCGCGCCGCGTAGAGGCGGGAATGGTAATCCGCACCGACTCCGAGCGCGTTCGGCACGCGCGGAGGCTGGTCCTGGAGCTGCTCGCCTCGTCGGTCGATCTGTCGCTGGCCGACGCGAACACGAAGCGCTGGATGGCAGAATACAGCGCGGAGCCGGAGCGGTTCGGCCCGCCCGCGCCGCCATCGCCCTCGGGCGCGCGGGACGCAAGCCACGCCGGCCACCATCGTGCGCCGGAGGGCGACCTGGCAGCGACGGTGCGCCAGCCCGTAACCGTGGACAACGACCTCTACGTGCGGGACTACGGCCGCTGTATCCTCTGCTACAAGTGCGTTGAGGCGTGCGGCGAGGACGCGCAGAACACGTTCGCGATCGCCGTTGCGGGCCGCGGCTTCGAGGCGCGGATCTCGACGGAGTTCGCGGTCCCGCTGACCGATTCGGCGTGCGTCTACTGCGGCAACTGCATCGGGGTCTGCCCGACGAACGCGCTGATGTTCAAGAGCGAGTACGACATGCGCCAGGCCGGCACGTGGGATGAAGAGAGGCAGACCGTCACGGAGACGGTCTGCCCCTACTGTGGCGTCGGCTGCAACTTGGAGCTGCGCGTTCAGGATAACCGCATCGTCAAGGCGAGCTCGCCTATGGATCACGATATCACGCGCGGCCACCTCTGCATCAAAGGGCGGTTCGGCTGGGAGTTCGTCAACCGCCCCGACGACGCGCCGCCCGATTAGAAGTGCATCTCCTGGTCGCCCCAGCAGGTCTGGAGATAGTCGATCTGAGCGGCGTGGGCCTGCGCGTGCATGCCAGGAACCATGGTGAACTGGGACATCGGCGCCGAGAAACCGAACGGCGTATCGATTGTGGCGGCGAGGGAACCGGGCGTAATCGCTTCCAGCGCGGCGATGGCGGCGTCCGTGTTGGCGCGAAACAGCGCGACGGCCTGCTCGCGCGTCGTGACCCTGGACTCGGTCTCCTTCATGTGGGCCATGAACTGGCCGATGTCCATCGCCGGGAATCTACCTTCGCGGAAGAGCACGGCGAAGTTGCCGGCCGTACACGCCGCGTGCGCCGCGATCTGGAGCGGCGTCTTTGCAGACGGAGAGGGCGACCAGTTCACCTTATCGTCCGGGACGGCCTCGAACGTTTTGAGGAACCGCTCCATCCCGCGGACCGCGCTCTGCTTGCTCATCTCGATCATGCCTTCCATCGCGAACCTCCTCTTTGGTGTTGGGTGTTTGGTGTGGGGTGTTCAGGTGTTCGGTGTTCAGGTGTTCGGTTCTTGGTGCTCCCAAACACCAAATACCGAACACCCAACACCTAGAATCGTCCTTTAGCCGGCGACGTTTGCCGCGAGGCTTTCCAGTATTGCGGTCCAGCCCTGGGTGTGGCCTTCGCGCGCTTCCGGCGTGGGCAATAGCGTGTGAGTCAGTGTAAGCTCGGTCGAGCCGCCCTGCGGGTTTAGCTGTACCGCGACGAGCGTCTCGCCGACGGCCAGGTCCGGGTCGTCCCAGATCCAGGTGAACTCCAGGGACGAGCATGGGCGCACAGTTCGGTAGACACCCGTCACAGAGAACGGGACCCTCTGCGGCCCGACGAACGTGAGCCGGTAACTGCCGCCCTCCCGCGCGTCCACATCGGCCGATAGCATTGTCACGGCCTCGTTGGGCGTAAACCAGTTCTTGATGTGCGCCGGGTCCGTCCAGGCACGGAAGATCTTCTCCGCCGGCGCATCGATTACGCGCCGGACGATCACCGCATCCGCGGTCGCTGTCTCTGGCATGGCTGCTCCTCGCTAATTCGCATCTTCGGTCGGCATCGTCTTCAGGTATCGCTCCAGCGAGTCGAGCTGGCGCTCCCAGAAGACGCGGTATCGGTCCAGCCACTCCGCCGCATCGCGCATCGCAACCGGGTTAAGCCTGCAGTGCTGGCTGCGGCCTCGCTTGCGCCGCTCGATCAGGTCGGCGTCGGCGAGGATCTGGAGGTGCTTGGTCAGTCCCGGCAGGGAGATGGAGAAGGGCTTCGACAGGTCCGTCATGGTCGCCTCGCCCTGCGCCAGGCGCATGACGATGGACCTGCGCGTCGGGTCCGAAAGCGCAAAGAAGACGCGGTCCAGCGGTTGTCTGGTCGGTTTAGCCATTCCAGTCCCTAACACTTAACTGAATGGTTAAGTATAGCACGGTTAAACCGGCCTGTCAATATCCCGGCCCGAATTTCCACGAACAATTCAGTACGATCTGGGCGGAGCGAAGACGGTATTGGAGAGGATGAGTGCGCCATAGAGTACGGTAAACACGATGCCCATGATCAGTCCGAAGATGGCGCGCCCGCGGCCGAGGAGCTTCGGGTCACGCTTGATCTCTCGAAACGCCAGGAGGGCCGCGATGATGGCAAACGGCGCGCCGATACCGACAACGGCGAAGAGGCCGAGGTAGCCCGCAAAGATCGACCAGACTGAGCGGCCGACCGGCGCGATCCACTTCAGGTCCTCATCCGGCGATCGGAACTTGAGGCCGGTAACCCCTCCCGCCGGCTGCCAGTCCGGCTGGCCCTCGGTCCAGACCAGATCGGTGGGCTTCAGCGTCCCGCGCCCTGCCAGTGCGACGATCTCATCCCATCCGACCGGTCCGCCCTGCACGCCGTTTATGACATAGAACCAATTCATGGTCGCCTCCTAGCGCCCCGTTTTCGGGTTTCGCCCCCCAACCCCCCGATTCCGGGGGGCCAAATGGGCGCCGCTGCGGCGCGGCGTGGGGAATTTGCGCGCGCGGCGCCTCCGGCCCGGTGCTCCGCACACGGAACCTCACTCGAAGAGAATTCGCTGCTCCCCTGAGTAGATGTTCATCGTGTCGCCGCGCAGGAATCCGACGAGCGTGATGCGCAGGTCTCGGGCCATGCGGACGGCGAGCGACGAGGGCGCGGAGACGGCGCAGACGATCGGCAGCCGCGCGACGGCGGCCTTCTGCAGGATTTCGAAGCTGGCTCGGCCGCTGATCAGCATCAGGCGCTCGGCAAGAGGGGTGCGTCCGGCGAGCAGCTCCGCGCCGATGAGCTTGTCCACGGCGTTGTGCCGGCCGATGTCCTCGCGCAGCGCGACGAGCGCTCCGGCCCTGTCGAAGAGCGCGGCCGCGTGGAGGCCGCCCGTGCGCGCGAAATCGCGCTGGGCCTGCCGCATGCGGGGCTCGAGCGCGTATATCACGGCTGCCTGCACGTGGAACGCGTCGGCGGCGATGGGCGGCGCAAGGCAGCGCGTGGAGGCGATATCCCGCTTGCCGCAGACGCCGCAGCTCGAGGTCGCCGGCAGGCTTCGCCGGTCCGCGGAGCGCGCGTCGGCGCCGTCCCAGGGCTTGACGGCGGTGAGGAGGGTGTTGGCGCGGTCGGGGTTCGCCGGATTCGGGTCCGGCTTCATTCCGAGCAGGTCGGCGGCGCCGGCGATCAGCCCTTCGGCGAAGAGCAGGCCGGCGGCCAGCTCGCGGTCTTCGCCGGGCGTCCGCATGGTGACCGCGAGGCTCTCGCCATTTACACGGATCTCCAGCGGCTCCTCGGCGGCGAGCACGTCGCGGGTTTCGGTTCGGGCCTCGCCGGCGCACCGGATTATGGGGATGTCTCGCGCCACGCGCTGCCCTTTCTGCGGTCGCGATTGGTTGGGTATGTTCTTGAAATCCACCCGCTGGGGGCTGTTGTCTGGGCTCTCTGTCGTTCACACGAGCGACCGCAAGAGTGGGGCACACGATCGTTTAGGTGACTCGTATGCGAAAAGATGGCGTAGGCGCTCATCCGCTCACGAGCAGCGCCTTGCCGCAGCCCGCAATTAAGTTTGGCCGACCTAGCGTGGAGCGATAGTGGTAATCCATTGCTCTTCGTGATGGGAGGTTTGGTAGGCTCAGTAACTCAGGCGTAGTAGCTATCCTTTGACCGGATGCTTCCGTCGGCTCTGTACACGATAAG